>NZ_JXYF01000043.1:0-91967 GCF_000967735.1 Paracoccus sp. S4493 | reverse complement strand
GTTTTCGGGGGGCACCTCAAGAACCTACGAACGTCTTTAAGGTTCTGTTCTGATTTTTCTGAATGGTTGGTAGATAGCAACAACACGAATGCATCCCCAGAGGATAAATTCGAGTTGCTGGAAGCGTGGCTTGCAGAAGAAGCCGATGAGTTCAGGGCTAGTACGCGACTAACTCCAAAACCTTGGGAGGTTTTTGAGAAAATTATTGATGAGGGGGGTATAGTTGCTCCGAGCGATCATGCCAAATTTGGATATGACCGTCCTGAAGCCATGCGACCTCAAGTCAAAACCTTAGAGGAAGCAGGGCTGGTAGAAAGCTCAATGGATGAAACAGATCTAAGACGTCGCACAATTTCTGTGACGCCAAAGGGTTGGCTCGTAAACTACAGTCGTCGCGGCTACCCAGCCAGTTAAGTGGCAATATCGCTGCAGACCTAAGCCTGCAGCGACCTGACCCCGACTTCCCCTTCCTCCCGCGACTTGATCGCCGCCACGGCGGCGATGCTGCCTGCGGCGGTCGTGAAATAGGGGATCTTGTCGTAGAGGGCGACGGCGCGGATGTCGCGGCTGTCGGCGATGGCCTGGACGCCTTCCGTCGTGTTCAGGACCATCGCGATTTCGTCGTTCTTGAGGCGATCGACGATGTTCGGACGGCCTTCATAGACCTTGTTCACGCGGGTGGACGCCACGCCCTGCGCATCCAGGAAATCGGCGGTGCCCGAGGTCGCGACCAGATCGAAGCCCATCGTCACCAGGTCGCGGGCGGCCTGCGCCAAGGCGGGCGTCTTGTCGGCGTCCTTGACGGACAGGAAGACGCGGCCGGTGGTCGGCAGGTCGGTGCCCGCGCCCATCTGCGCCTTGAGGAAGGCGCGCGCGAAGTTGCGGTCCCAGCCCATGACCTCTCCGGTCGAGCGCATTTCCGGGCCCAAGAGCGTGTCGACGCCGGGGAAGCGGGCGAAGGGCAGCACGGCCTCCTTGACCGAGAACCACGGCGTGATCGGGTCGGCCAGCGTCATCGGGTCGGCAAAGGGCAGGTCGGTTTCCGGGCCAACACCTTCGGGATAGGGGGCGCGCGCGGGGAAGTTCGACATCGGCTCGCCCGCCATCAGCCGCGCGGCGATCGAGGCAATGGCGCTGTCCGTGGCCTTGGCGACGAAGGGCACGGTGCGGCTGGCGCGCGGATTGACCTCCAGCACGAAGATCTCTCCGTCCTTCAGGGCGAACTGTACGTTCATCAGGCCCTTGACCTTAAGCGCACGGGCCATGGCCGTGGTCTGGACCTTGAGTTCCGCAACGGTCGCCGCATCCAGCGTGTGGGGCGGCAGCGAACAGGCACTGTCGCCCGAATGGACGCCGGCCTCCTCGATATGCTCCATGATGCCCGCGACGTGGACGGTCTCGCCGTCGCACAGGGCATCGACGTCGACCTCGATCGCGCCGGATAGATAGCTGTCCAGCAGGACCGGACTTTTCCCGCTGACGGTCACGGCCTCGGTGATGTAGCGGCGCAGGTGGTCCATGTCGCGCACGATCTCCATCGCGCGGCCGCCCAGGACATAGGACGGGCGGATGACCAGCGGAAAGCCGATACGCTCGGCGATCTCGATGGCTTGGGCGTCGCTGCTGGCGATGCCGTTGATCGGTTGCTTGAGGCCCAGATCCTGCAGCAGGCGCTGGAACCGCTCGCGGTCCTCGGCCAGGTCGATGGCGTCGGGGGTCGTGCCCAGGATGGGGATACCCTCGTCCTGCAGCGCATTGGCCAGCTTCAGCGGCGTCTGGCCGCCGAACTGGACGATGACGCCGTGCAGGGTACCGTTCTGCTGTTCGGTATGCAGGATCTCCAGCACGTGTTCGAAGGTCAGCGGTTCAAAATACAGCCGGTCCGAGGTGTCGTAATCGGTGCTGACCGTCTCGGGGTTGCAGTTGATCATGATCGTCTCGTAGCCCGCCTTGGTCAGCGCATAGCAGGCGTGGCAGCAGCAATAGTCGAACTCGATCCCCTGGCCGATGCGGTTCGGACCGCCGCCCAGGATGACGACCTTCTTGGCGTCGGTGGGGCGGGATTCGCATTCCACGTCGCCCATCGCGGGCGCCTCGTAGGTGGAATACATGTAGGGGGTCTGGGCCTCGAACTCGGCCGCGCAGGTGTCGATGCGCTTGAACACCGGGCGGATGTCCAGGTTGCGCCGGGCGCGGCGCGCCGTGGTCTCGTCGGTCTTGGTCAGGTGGGCCAGGCGGGCATCGGTAAAGCCCATCATCTTGATGCGGCGCATCCCGTCGGCATCGGTCGGCAGGCCGTTCTCGCGGACGTGATGCTCGACATCGATGATCTCGCGGATGCGGGCCAAGAACCACGGATCAAAGCTGGTGACGCGATGGATCTCGTCATCCGACAGGCCGAACCGCATCGCCTCGGCGATGACGCGGATGCGGTCGGGGGTGGCCTTGGACAGGGCAGCGATGACGGCGGGCTTGCCCTGCTCGGACGCGCCCTCGATGGCGATCTCGTCCAGGCCGGTCAGGCCGTTCTCCATCGAGGCCAGCGCCTTCTGCAGCGATTCGTGGAAGCTGCGGCCGATCGCCATGACCTCGCCCACGGACTTCATCGCGGTGGTCAGGTCGGGCTTGCTGCCCGGAAACTTCTCGAACGCAAAGCGCGGGATCTTGGTCACGACATAATCGATGCTGGGCTCGAAGCTGGCGGGCGTAACGCGGGTGATGTCGTTGTCCAGCTCGTCCAGCGTGTATCCCACCGCCAGCTTCGCGGCGATCTTGGCGATCGGAAAGCCGGTGGCCTTGGAGGCCAGCGCGGACGACCGCGATACGCGGGGGTTCATCTCGATCACGACCATGCGGCCGTCGGCGGGGTTCACTGCCCATTGCACGTTGGAACCGCCGGTCTCGACGCCGATCTCGCGCAGGACCGCGATGCTGGCCGTGCGCATGATCTGGTATTCGCGGTCGGTCAGGGTCAGGGCCGGGGCAACGGTCATGCTGTCACCGGTATGCACGCCCATCGGGTCTATGTTCTCGATCGCGCAGACGATGATGGCGTTGTCGTTGCGATCCCGCACGACCTCCATCTCGTATTCCTTCCAGCCCAGCAGGCTTTCGTCGATCAGAACCTGCGCCATGGGCGAGGCGTCCAGGCCCGAGCGGACGATGCGTTCGTAATCGTCGCGGTTATAGGCCACGCCGCCGCCGGTACCGCCCAAGGTGAAGGCCGGGCGGATGATCGCGGGCAGGCCGATCTCCTCCAGCGCGTCCATCGCCTGGCTGACGCCGGCATTGATGTCGTATTTGCCCGATGCCAGCTTGGGGGCGGCGATGATCGTGGCCTTGGGATTCTCCAGGCCGATGCGGTCCATCGCCTCGCGGAACAGCTTGCGGTCCTCGGCCATCTCGATGGCGCTGCGCTGCGCGCCGATCAGTTCGACCCCATAGCGGTTCAGCGCGCCGCTGTCGGCCAGGGCCAGCGCGGTATTCAGCCCGGTCTGGCCGCCCATCGTCGGCAGCAAGGCGTCGGGGCGTTCCTTGGCGATGATCTTTTCGACGATCTCGGGGGTGATCGGCTCGATATAGGTGGCATCGGCCATTTCCGGGTCGGTCATGATCGTCGCCGGGTTCGAGTTCACCAGGATGACCCGGTAACCTTCCTCGCGCAGCGCCTTGCAGGCCTGGGCCCCGGAATAGTCGAACTCGCAGGCCTGCCCGATGACGATGGGCCCTGCCCCGATGATCAGGATCGACTTGATATCGGTACGTTTCGGCATGGTTCTGGCCCCCGGGCTGGTCGTGCATCGATCGCGGCAAATCGTCCGGGGTTATAGCCAGCCACGCCTTGGGCGCAAGGTGCGGCGGGCCGCTGGCGCGTGGAAATCAGGCTTTGCCCGCCGCCAGGGTGACGCAGGGTCAGAAGTTCTGCAACAGGGTCAGCGCCGCGCTGTAGCGATTGGCCGTGGGCGACGTAGTCAGCTGCGATCGCGCCATGAAGGTCTGGATCAGCTTCTCCACATTCTCGGGCTTGGAAATGTCCTTGAAGCTGGAACTGCCCAGCAGCCTCTCCGAGGCCTTGGTGTATTCCTCCAGCTGGCGGTCGATCGGCAGTCGGGCATAATTGTCGCCGAACCCGAATGCACCCTGAAAGACCTTGCGCAGCGGGGCGTTGCCGATGACCTCGAACCACAGGGTCCGGTCGGTCGAGGTGCGGCCTGCCAGCTCCTGCACCTCGCGCCGGGCATTCAGGCTAAGACGCAGGTTGTCGTCGCTTTCACCGATGCGCCGTTCGAATTCACGCTGCACAAAGGCGGTGCTGATGGTGTCGGCCAGATCCTTGGCGGGCTTCGTCGACCCAAAGCCCATCGCCTCGTTCATGCGCAGATAGCGCTTGTCGGCCAGACGGTTGACCAGCGACGACTTGTCCGCGGGATCGCTTTCCAGAACCTTCTGGATGAAAGCCTTGTTGGGCAGGTCCGCCTCCAGCCCGAAGGCCGAAAGCGTCGTGCTCAAAAGGCGGTAATCCTTGATCAACTCCTCGGCCTTGGTGGTGGCCGCGATGTTGTCACGAAAGTAGGTCGTGCTGCGCTGGACCACAGGGTCGCGGGCAACGGATTCGATCTGCCGGGCCTCGGTTCGCTGGACGATCTTCCAGCCCAGCAGGCCCGTGGCGCCGACAGAGATGGTCATGATACCCTCACGTCCGGGCGGCGGCGAACAGCCGCGCCTCTCGGGGCAGCAGGTCGCGCAGCTTGCGCAGCGCCTGATAGGCATTCGCATCGACCGCGGCGGCACTGGCCTCGGCCAACAGGAGGCGGCTGTCGCGATCGTCGAACACCTGGCTCAGCTGTTCGATGGCGATCAGCAGTTGCCGGCGGCCCTCGGACGGTTCGGCATCGCCCGACAGGATCATCTGCGCGACATACATGGCGCGCGACACCGGTGTCTGAGCGCTATCGGGGTGGATCGCGTCGCGCAGGCGCAGGACGTTCACATTGGGCGTCTTGATCGCGATCTTGGTGCGGCGGTCGCCGTTCTCGATTACCGCGCCGTTGATCAGGACGCGTTCGTTCGGTGCCAGCTTGAGGACAAGGCCGCTCATGGTGCGCCCTCTCCGCGCAGACCGCGCATGACGGTCATGTTGATGTCGATCAGCGGATCGGTCTGGGCGCTGCCCGCCATCACGGCCTGACCGTGGCGGATGGCAAATCCCGCCAGCGAGATCAGGCCGGCTTTGACCTGATCGGGCAGCCCGTTGCCGGGATCGGCAAGGTCGGTTGCCAGGATCGTCCACAGTTCGGAATTCTTGTGCACCGCCTGGATGGTATCGGTGTTGTCGGCCTTTCGCGGGGCCTGCCGCAGCATGCGCGTGACGCGCGAGAAGATGTCGTATTCCGCATCGCGCGGAGAGCGGATGGCGGATGTCCTGTAGCCATGGTCGGTCAGTGGCGTTACCGCGTTCAAGATCGTGCTTCCCATTCTGGAGTGTGATCAGGGGCTGAATGATATTCAGAGGGTGACGGGCGCCCTTGGGGCGCCCGCCGGTCTTATCAGCGGAACAGCGACATGACGGCCGACGGCCCCTGGTTGGCGATCGACAGCGCCTGGATGCCCAGCTGCTGCTGCGTCTGCAGGGCCTGAAGGCGAGCCGACGACTCCTCCATGTCGGCGTCGACCAGCGAGCCGATGCCGGTTTTCAGCGAGTCCGACAGCTTGCCCACGAAGCTGGACTGGTCAGAGATCCGCTTGCCGGCCGAACCCAGATCGGCGGCACCCTGAACAGCGACGTCGATCAGGGCCTCGATCTCGCCGATCGCGGTTTCGGCCGAGGCACGGTCGGTGACCGCGGTCAGACCGGCGACATCCAGGCCTGCCTCGAAGTCGACCGAGTCGACCTCGATGTTGGCAGCACCGGTGGCCACGGTGCCGTTGGTGCGGTCCAGCGAACCCAGAACCGTAAAGGCGGTGTTGGTGCCGGTCGGGTTCGTCTTCAGCAGGTTGACGCCGTTCAGCTGCGTCCCCTCGATGATCGCGGTGATCTGCTCGACCTTCTTCGCCATATCCGTCTGGATCTTGCCGAAGTCAGCAGCGTCGTTGGCACCGCCGATCGCCAGGTTCTTCATCTCCTTCAGCAGATCGGTGATCTGCTCGGCGCCAGCGCGGGCGGTTCCCACCACGGCGTCGGCTACGTTCAGGTTCGACTGGATCGTCTTGAATGCCGACTGGTCGGTTTCCATGACTTTCGAGATCGCCCAGACGGCAGCGTTGTCCTTGGCGTTCGCGACGGTCTTGCCGGTCGCGATGTCGGACTGGGTTTTACCCAGCTGCGAGTTGATGCTCTTCAGGGTCTGCAGCGCGACCATGGCGCTGTTGTTGGTCAGAATGCTGGACATGGTGTCCTCCAATATAAGGTGCTTTGCACCCAGGTTGCATCTTGTGGCCTTCTGACCTGTCGGGCGGTTGCCCTTGCCATTTCCCTGGCATGTCCCCGGTTTAGCGGCCGGTTATTGACAACTAGTGAATATCGGCCCTCCTCTCAAACAAACCTTCCGACGCATTTTATCAAAACCTTTGCGGTGCATTCGCGCGGGTTTCATTCACGTGGCGCTGACCCAAGGAATCATAGGTCTGCAGGCTGCGCGCGGCCTGCACGATGGCGCGAACCTGTTCGGCCGCCTGCTGCGCGCCCTTGAGCGAGGCCTGTGCCAGCGCGCGCAGGTCGGCCAAGGCGGGCTCCAGCAGATCACGGGTGGGGGTATCGATGCCCTTGCGCGCGGCGATGCGGGTCAATTCGTCCAATCCTGCCAGCGCTGCCTGGGCATTTCCGGCCATCAGCGCGCCGCGGATCTGGGCCACCTGGCGGGTCAGGGCGCGGCTCATGCGCGGCCCTCCAGCATGGCGGCAAACCCAAGGTCCAGGCGTTCCGCCAGCAGCCCCGCATGTTCGCGCGTCAGGAAGCTGGAGAACTGCTCCTCTCCGGCGCCGCCGGAAAAGGCGCCTTCGGACGGGCCGGGGCCGCAATATTTCAGCATCTCCTCCAGAAATGCTTGTTCAAGTTGATTCGCGACCGCCACGGGCGAGGGCTTTTGAGCCGCCGTGGGAATAATCGGTTCGATCTGCATTCGGTCCCCGCTGCATATGACGATGGGATTCAAAATATCGGGGCGTCGTAAATAATTGGTAAGGAATAAGGACTAATCAGGAAAAAACCCAAAGAGGCTTTTTCATGGCTGACATCCAGATCATATCGCCCATGCCCGCCCGTACCGATGCCTTCGTCGATGCGGCGACGCCAGTTCCCGTGACGGGCGAATCGGGTTTCGATGTCTGGTCGGCAGGCGCGATGGTACCAGCCGCTCCGGCGACCGCGGTGCCAGCACCACCGCAGGACCCGCTTGCGGCATGGCTAGAGCAGCAGATGGGCTTCAGCGGAGAGTTCAGCGCACCGCCCGGCACCGATCCCGCGATCGAGGCGCTGGCCGCAGGCCTTCCGCAGCTGCCAGCGCCCGAGATTGACGAATCAGCCGACATTCAGGGCGGCGATCCTTTGGCCAGCCTGCTGCCCGTGGACGCAGGGACATCCGATGCGAGCCTGATCAGCGATGCGGTTCCAACGGCACCGCAGTCGACCGACCCGACGACCCCTGCTGAGACTGATGCCCCGGACGCGCCGGCCGTGCAGACCGCAGTCGCGCCGACCAAGACCCCCATCGTGGATGCAGGCGTCACACAGCAGGCCGCCAACCCGGCCACCACCCTGCCTGGGGCAACCGCCGCACAGGTGGCCCCGATCCATGGCAGCGGCCAGCCTGTCACACCGGCGCGCCTAGGCCGTCCGATCCCAGCGACCGAGAGTGTCGCGGCCCCACGCCCCATCGATGGCGGCCCGATCAACACCGCCCCGCCCCCGATCGACCGGGCGGCACCGGACCGTCCGGCGCCAACGGTGGCCCGCGACCCCGTCATTGCCGCTCGATCCGAGATCGCCCTGCCCGCAGGCCTTGCCGAGACCTTGGCCGAACTGCCCTTCGGCACCGATTCGCACACCCCCGCCGCCGCACGGCCCACCGCCGCTGCCGGGTCCGGCTGGCAGGCTGCGTCGCACGATCCGCGCCCCGTGCTGCAGCAGGTCACCGACGCGCTGGTCAGCACCCGTGGCGACCGGACCGAGATCGCCCTGTCCCCCGAGGAGCTGGGCCGCATCCGCCTGGTCATGTCGGGCCCCGATCGCGGCCAGATCACCATCTGGGCCGAGCGCCCCGAGACGCTGGACCTGGTGCGCCGCAACGCGGACCTGCTGACGCAGCAGCTGGCCGATGCGGGCGTGTCCGCGGGCAGTCTGGATTTCCGCCGCGACGACCGCAGCGACAGCCAGCCTGCGCAGGGCCGTGCCAGCGATGACGACGACATTCCCCTTTCGGCCGCCCCCTTGCGGGTCCGCATGTCGCCCACCGCGTTGAGCGACCGCCGCCTGGACATCAGATTATAGGAGCCTTTCATGGTTGACGCGATCACCAGCCCGACAGTGACCATTCCCGCGGCCACCCCCTCTGCGGCAGGCGCGGGCGGGTTCGCAGGCGCCGGCGCGGGGGGGGACTTCCAGACGTTCCTGACCATGCTGACCGCGCAGCTGCAGAATCAGGACCCGCTGAACCCCATGGAAAGCACAGACTTTGCGATCCAGCTGGCGACGTTCGCCGGGGTCGAACAGGCGGCGCTGAGCAACAAGTTCCTAGAGCAGATGGCCGGGCAGGCGGGTGGTGCGGGCATCGCGGGCTGGATCGGCAAGGAGGGGCGGACCACCGCCCCGGTCTGGTTCGGCGACGACGCCATCACCCTGGACGTGGTGCCCCATTCCCTGGCCGACAGTGTGCAACTGGTCACCCGCGACGCGCAGGGTCGCGAGGTCACGCGCGAGGAGATCGGCCCCGGAGAGGGCCAGATCGACTGGCTGGGCCGCAGCGCCGACGACACCAAGCTGCCTGACGGGCTGTACAGCTTTACGTTGGAGAGCCGGCGCGGCGGCGAGATGATCCTGGAGAGCAAGGTCGGCGCTTATGCCCGCATCGTCGAGGCGCAGTTCGACGCCAGCGGCGGGCGGGTCGTGTTCGAAGGCGGCGCCTCTGCCCCGGCGGGAGAGGTCACGGCCCTGCGCGACGCCGGCTGACGGATCAGCGTTAAGAGGTGGTGTCGGTGGATTAGGGGAACGGCCCGCCATAGCGGCCGGCCGTTCGTATTTGCCCGGGCGACGGCCGCACGACAACACGATCCGGAACCGGCAAGATCAGCCGCGCCCCTCCAGACGCGGCAGGAAGCTGCCGCCAAGACCCGCGATGGCCGCGCGGATGCGTTCGGTGGCCGGGCTGGGCGCGCGGTCGGCGCGGTGCAGCAGGTACCAGCTGCGCTGGATGGGCAGGCCGATGGCCTGCAGCGCGACCAGACGGCCGGTGCGCAGTTCCTCGGTGCAGGTATGCTGAGAGATTAGCGCGATGCCCAGGCCCGCGATCACCGCCTGCTTGATCGTCTCGTTCGTGCCCATCTCGGTCGCGCGCCACGGCGTGCCTTCGCCGATGCGGTCCAGAAAGCGGGTCATCAGGATGCGGGTGCCGGACCCCTCCTCGCGCGACAGGAAGGTCTGGGACAGCAGGTCCATCGGCATCACCGGGTCCTGGGCCGCCAGCGGATGGTCGGGTGCCGCGATGATGATGTGCGGATGCGGCCCGATGGGGGCGGCGATCACGGCGGGTTCGCGCGGCGGGCGGCCCATGATCGCCAAGTCCAGCTCGTCCGCGGCCAGCGCGGCCAGGATCGCGTCGCGGTTGCCGATCCGCAGCGTCACCTCGATCCGCGGCAGGGCGCGTTGCAGCGTGGCGACCAGGAACGGCGCGAAATACTTGCCGGTGGATACCACCCCCAGGACCACGTTGCCGCTGTGCCCCTGGGCCAGGGACGCGACCTCGCGCCCGGCGCGGGCCAGTGCGGTGGCGATCTGGGCCTCTGCCATCAGCAGGGCACGCCCCTGCGCGGTGGCGCGAAACGCCCCGTGCTCGGCGCGCAGCAGCAACGGCGCCCCAGCCAGATCCTCCAGCGATTTCAGCTGACTGTGAATGGCGGGCGGGCTGAGGCCCAGCTGCGCCGCGGCCAGGGTCAGGCTGCCGCTGTCGGCGACCGCGCGCAGGGCGCGCAATTGGCGCAGGGTGACGGCATCATGGCGCATCTTAAGTTTTCCTGAATACGTCTTTCGCCTTATTAAATTTTCCGAAACGCGGGCGCCTGTCAATGTCCCTTGGCAGCACTCGTGCCGGGGAGGGGACGATGACCGAAGCGACCATCGACACGGACCTGATCCCGGCCGATCTGCACGCCTGCCTGGATGATCTGGCGCGCCACCTGGCCACCGGGGCTGCGCTGCGAGGCAAGGGGCTGCGCTGGATCAGCCGGGCGGATCGGGCCACGCCCGAAGGGGGCGATCCGCAGGGCGCGCTGGCCCTGGCCATCGCGCATTCGCCGCCCGACCAGCCTGATGCCAATGCCCCCACGGGCACCCTGTTCGCGATCTTCGACGCGGCGGCCACGGCCGAGGACAGCTTTCTGCGCCCCGCGCGGCAGATGCGGGCGGCGGGATACGTGATGCACGGACCGCGCTGCCTGATGGTGCTGACCTGCGGCGACGGCGTGCAGGTGCAGGCGCTGGACGGGTGGGCCTTCGCCATCGAACGGGCGCGGGCCACCCTGCCCGACACCGTGCGCGACCTGGCCATCGACATGTCGCAGTACCGCCACTGGCCGCGCCCCGTACGGGCCTATGTCGACGACTGCCTGGCCGGCGTTCAGGGCCCGCGCGGACGGACCATCGACCTGCGCTGGACCCCGTCGCTGGTGGCCGAGGCGCATCGGATCCTGATGCGCGGGGGCATCTACCTTGCGCCCGCGGATGCGCGGTCGGGGCATGCGCGGGGCAGCCTGTCGATGCTGCACCAGGCGGCGCCCATCGCTTTCCTGATCGAACAGGCCGGGGGACGGGCAACGGACGGCGCGCTGCCGATCCTGGACGCGGTGATCACCGGGTTCGACAGCCGCACGCCGCTGGTCTTCGGCTGCGTCGACAAGGTCGACCGCGTCGCCGCCTATCACGATCTGCCCGAGGCCGAGGTGTCGGCCCTGTTCGGCCATCGCGGCCTGTTTCGCACCTGAGGACCCCATGAGCCACAAGCATCCTATCATCTCGGTCACCGGCAGTTCGGGCGCGGGCACCACGACGGTCAAGTCGACCTTCGACCAGATCTTTCGCCGCGAGGGCATCACCGCCGTCAGCATCGAGGGCGATGCCTTTCACCGCTATGACCGCGCCGCGATGAAGGCCGAACTGGCCGCGCGGCTGGCCGCGGGCGACGCGACCTTCAGCCATTTCAGCTTCGACGCCAACGAACTGCAGGCGCTGGAACAGATCTTTCGCGTCTATGGCGAAACGGGGCGCGGCCAGACCCGCCATTACGTTCATGACGACCGCGAGGCGGAACGATGGGGCACCCCGCCCGGCACCTTCACGGACTGGGCACCCTTTCCCGACGGCAGCGACCTGCTGTTCTATGAGGGGCTGCACGGGGCGGTGGCCAACGACACCGTCAACCTGGCCGCGCTGGCCGATCTGAAGATCGGCGTGGTGCCGGTGATCAACCTGGAATGGATCCAGAAGATCCACCGCGACAGCGCCCAGCGCGGCTATTCGACCGAGGCCGTGACCGACACCATCCTGCGACGCATGCACGCCTATGTGCACTGCATCTGTCCGCAGTTCACCCAGACCGACATCAATTTCCAGCGCGTGCCGGTGGTTGACACGTCGAACCCGTTCATCGCGCGCTGGATCCCCACGGCCGACGAAAGCCTGGTGGTGATCCGGTTCCGCAACCCGAGGGGCATCGATTTTCCCTATCTGACCCAGATGATCGACGGATCCTGGATGAGCCGCGCCAACTCGATCGTCGTGCCCGGCCCCAAGATGGACCTGGCGATGCAGCTGATCCTGACGCCGATGATCCTGCGCCTGACCCATGACGCCAAGCGCGCCTGACCCTTTCACGGAGGACTGACCATGAATGAGATGCCAGCCAAGTTGGACGCGAAAAAGCGGTACTCTGCCGGGGTGCTGAAATACGCGCAGATGGGATACTGGGAGCCGGACTATACCCCCAAGGACACCGACATCATCGCGCTGTTCCGCATCACGCCGCAGGACGGGGTGGACGCGGTCGAGGCCGCGGCGGCGGTGGCGGGCGAAAGCAGCACCGCAACCTGGACCGTGGTCTGGACCGACCGGCTGACCGCCTGCGACAAGTACCGCGCCAAGGCCTATCGCGTGGACCCCGTCCCCAACGGCCCCGGAGAGTTCTTTGCCTATATCGCCTATGACCTTGACCTGTTCGAGGGGGGCAGCATCGCCAACTTGACCGCGTCGATCATCGGCAACGTCTTCGGCTTCAAGCCGCTCAAGGCCCTGCGGCTGGAGGACATGCGCCTGCCCGTGGCCTATGTGAAGACGTTCCAAGGTCCCGCCACCGGCATCGTGGTCGAGCGCGAGCGCCTGAACTGCTATGGCCGCCCGCTGCTGGGTGCCACGGTCAAGCCCAAGCTGGGCCTGTCGGGCCGGAACTATGGCCGCGTCGTCTATGAGGCGCTGAAGGGTGGTCTTGATTTCACAAAGGATGACGAGAACATCAACAGCCAGCCCTTCATGCATTGGCGCGACCGGTTCCTGTACTGCATGGAGGCGGTGAACCGCGCCAGTGCCGCGACCGGAGAGGTCAAGGGGACGTACCTGAACGTCACCGCCGGCACGATGGAGGAGATGTACGCGCGGGCCGAGTTCGCGAAATCGCTTGGGTCGGTGATCGTGATGATCGACCTGGTGATCGGGTACACCGCGATCCAGTCGATGGCCAAATGGGCGCGCGACAACGACATGATCCTGCACCTGCACCGGGCCGGGCATTCGACCTATACCCGCCAGCGCAGCCACGGCGTCAGCTTTCGCGTGATCGCGAAATGGATGCGCCTGGCCGGCGTCGACCACCTGCACGCAGGCACCGTCGTGGGCAAGCTGGAGGGCGATCCGGCGACCACCAGGGGATATTACGACATCTTCCGCGAGGAGCGGAATCCCATGGCGCTGGAGAACGGGATCTTCTTCGACCAGGACTGGGCCAGCCTGAACAAGATGATGCCGGTGGCGTCGGGCGGCATCCATGCCGGCCAGATGCACCAGCTGCTGCATTACCTGGGCGAGGATGTCGTGCTGCAGTTCGGCGGCGGCACGATCGGCCATCCCCACGGGATCGCCGCCGGCGCACAGGCCAACCGCGTCGCGCTGGAGGCGATGGTGTTCGCGCGCAATTCGGGCCGCGACATCTGGAACGAGGGCGAGGACATCCTGCGCGACGCCGCCCGCACCTGCACGCCGCTGAAGCAGGCCCTGGATGTCTGGAAGGACGTCAGCTTCGACTATGCCTCGACCGATGCGCCCGATTTCGCGCCCACCCCCGAAGTGTCCCACTGAGGAGCCAGAGCCATGAAGATGACGCAAGGCCAGTTCAGCTTTCTGCCCGACCTGTCGGATGACGACATCCGCGTGCAGGCCCAGTACGCCATCGACAGGGGCTGGGCGGTGTCGGTCGAATACACCGACGATCCGCATCCCCGGAACACCTATTGGGAGATGTGGGGCCACCCGATGTTCGACAATCCCGACGCCGCTGCGGTGGTGTTCGAGGTCAACGAATGCCGCAAGGTGCATGGCGGCGTCTATATCCGCGTCATCGCCTTCGATGCCTCGCCCGGATGGGAATCGATCCGCATGGCGATGATCGTGAACCGACCGGCGGTGGAACCAGGCTTTCGGCTGGTGCGCCAGGAGGGCGAGGGCCGGACGGTCCGATACAGCATCGAGAGCTATGCCATGCGCGAGCCCGAGGGCGCACGCTATCCCTGAGAGGTTGCTCCTCCGCAGGGCCAGGTCCGGGCGGTGTCCTCCCATCGCCCGGACGCATTCCACGAAAGAGGTGCATGATGACCGAAGATGTCCCGACCCATGTCGACCTTGCCCGGGACTTTGCCGACAGCGGCGTGGCCGAGGTCCTGGCCGAGCTGGACCAGGAGCTGGTGGGCCTGGCCCCCGTCAAGGCGCGCATCCGCGAGACGGCGGCCCTGCTGCTGGTCGACCGGGCGCGACGGCGGCTTGGCCTGGCGACCGAGACGCCGACGCTGCACATGAGCTTCACCGGCAATCCCGGCACCGGCAAGACGACCGTTGCGCTGAAGATGGCCACGCTGCTGCATAGGCTGGGCTATGTCCGCAAGGGGCACCTGGTGACCGTCACGCGCGACGACCTGGTGGGCCAGTACATCGGCCATACCGCGCCCAAGACCAAGGAGGTCCTGAAGAAGGCGATGGGGGGCGTGCTGTTCATTGACGAGGCATATTATCTCTATCGGGCTGAGAACGAGCGCGACTATGGGCAGGAGGCGATCGAGATCCTGCTGCAGGTGATGGAGAACAACCGCGACGACCTGGTGGTGATCCTGGCGGGCTATGGCGACCGGATGGACCGGTTCTTTGCCTCGAACCCCGGGTTCCGGTCGCGGATCGCCCACCACATCGAGTTTCCCGACTACAGCGACGACGAGCTGCTGCACATCTGCGAAGGCATGCTGGCGCGACAGAATTACCGCCTGGACGACGCGGCCCGCACCGCGATGGGCCAGTACATCGCCGCGCGGCGCGGGCAGCCGCATTTCGCGAACGCCCGGTCGATCCGGAACGCGCTGGACCGCGCCCGGCTGCGGCAGGCGAACCGTCTGTTCACCGAGGCGCAGGGGCCGCTGGACGCCGCCGCCCTGTCCACGCTGAGCGCGCCGGACATCCGCGCCAGCCGCGTCTTCGACGGCGGTCTTGACGTGGACCGCGCCAGCAGGCAGGCCGCAGCGGAGTGAACCCCGCCCGAACAGACTGGAGAGCGCCATGGATTTCGACCGCACGATCAAGATTGCCCCATCGATCCTGTCCGCCGATTTCGCCAATTTCGGGGCTGAGATCCGCGCCATCGAGGCGCAGGGCGCCGACTGGGTCCATGTCGACGTGATGGACGGGCATTTCGTGCCGAACCTGACCTTCGGCCCCCCGGCGGTCAAGGCGTTCCGCCCGCATGTGAAGACGGTCATGGACGTGCATCTGATGATCGCCCCGGTCGACGCCTATATCGAGGCCTATGCCGAGGCGGGGGCCGACATGATCACCGCCCATGTCGAGGCCGGGCCGCATCCGCACCGCACCCTGCAGGCGATCCGCGCGACGGGCAAAAGGGCCGGGATCGCGCTGAACCCCGGCACCCCGGTCGAGGCGGTCGAATACCTGCTGGACCTGTGCGACATGGTGCTGGTGATGACGGTGAACCCCGGTTTCGGCGGGCAGAAGTTCATCCACAGCCAGGTCGACAAGATCGCCCGCCTGCGCGGGATGATCGGCGATCGGCCGATCCATATCCAGGTGGACGGCGGGGTGGACCCGGCGACGGCGCCGCTGGTGGCGCAGGCCGGGGCCGACGTGCTGGTCGCGGGATCGGCGGTCTTCAAGGGCGGGTCGGTGGACCGGCCCGACGTCTATGGCGCGAACATGCGCGCGATCCGCGAGGCCATCGCGGAGAGAGCATGGGGCAAGGGCGGGGCCGTCGAGGCCCCTTCCTTGCCGCGGGGCTGCGCCCCGCCGCGCATCGCCGCCGTCATCGCGTTTGACAATGCCGCCCCGCCCGCGTTTCCTGCGCGTCGAACGCAGAGGGAGAACACGATGGATCTGGGGATCAAGGGCAAACGGGCGCTGGTCTGTGCGGCGTCCAAGGGGTTGGGGCGCGGCTGCGCCGAGGCGCTGGCCGAGGCCGGCGTGAACCTGGTCATCAACGCCCGCACCGAGGCCGAGATCACCCGGACCGCCCGCGAGATCGCCGAACGGCATGGCGTCGAGGTCACCCCGGTCGCCGCCGACATCACGACCGAGGAGGGCCGCGCCCGCGTGCTGGCCGCCGTGGGCCATGCCGACATCCTGGTCACCAATGCGGGCGGCCCTCCGCCGGGCGACTGGCAGGACTGGACACGCGACGATTTCATCCGTGCCATCGACGCCAACATGCTGTCGGCCATCGCCCTGATGCAGGCGCTGGTGCCGGGCATGATGGATCGCGGATGGGGCCGGGTCGTGAACATCACCTCGGCATCGGTGCGGTCGCCGATCTCGGTTCTGGGGCTGTCCAACACGGCGCGCACCGGACTGACCGGGTTCGTGGCCGGCATGTCGCGCCAGGTCGCCGGCAAGGGCGTCTGCGTGAACAACCTGCTGCCCGGCATCCACGCGACCGACCGCGCCGACAGCCTGGATGGCGGCGTGGCGTCCGCGCAGGGCATCACCGTCGATCAGGCCCGCGCACAGCGGCAGGCGACCATCCCCACCGGCACCTATGGCACGGCCGCCGATTTCGGCGCGACCTGCGCGTTCCTGTGCAGCCAGCAGGCGCGGTTCATCGTCGGGCAGAACGTGCTGCTGGACGGCGGCGCGTTGAACGTCACGGTCTGAGGCCCTGTTGCGAGGCGGGGGCGCGCCTGATACGCAACCCCGACCAAAACGCCAAGGATCGCCCGTGACCGTGCCCCCCCGCCTGGAAGTTCAGGGACTGACCCGCCGATTCGACGGCCAGGCGGTGGTGGACGATGTCAGCTTCCAGGTCGAGGCGGGCCAGGTGGCCTGTCTGCTGGGCCCGTCGGGCTGCGGCAAATCGACCACGCTGCGCATCGTGGCGGGCGTCGACATGCAGGACCGGGGGCGGATCTTCGTCGACGGCCAGCTTGTCTGCGACACCCAGTTCCGCATCCCGCCCGAACGCCGCGCGATCGGGCTGATGTTCCAGGACTTCGCGCTGTTCCCGCATCTGCCCGTGCGCGAGAACGTGGCATTCGGCCTGGCCGGCGGCTGGAAGGCCAACCGCGACCGCGTGGCCGAGCTGCTGGACCGCGTACGCATGACCGCCCATATCGACAGCTATCCGCATGAGCTGTCCGGCGGAGAGCAGCAGCGCGTGGCCCTGGCGCGCGCCCTGGCCCCGCGGCCGCGCGTCCTGTTGATGGACGAGCCGTTCAGCGGCCTGGACGAGCGCCTGCGCGACGGCATCCGCGACGAGACGCTGGCCCTGCTGAAGGATGAGGGCACCGCCGTCCTGCTGGTCACCCACGAGCCGCACGAGGCGATGCGGATGGCCGACCAGATCCTGCTGATGCGGGGGGGCCGGATCGTGCAGCAGGGCGCGCCCTACAACCTCTACAACGCGCCGGTGGATCGGCTGGCGGCGGGGTTCTTCAGCGACATCAACGTGCTGACGGGACGGGTGCAGGGCGCGCTGACCGACACGCCCTTCGGCCAGTTCCTGACCCCCGGCCTGCCCGAGGGGGCAGAGGTCGACATCGTCATCCGGCCCCAGCACCTGAAGATGGATTTCGACCGCGCCGGACAGGGCCCCGCCCCCACCGCCGAAAACGGCAGCGCCGCGCTGGCGCGGGTCACGCGGGCCCGCTATCTGGGTCGCGAATCGCTGGTCGAGTTCGCGACCGATGCGGGCGGCATCGCGCTGAACGCGACGGTGCCGGGGGTGTTCCTGCCGCCTGCCGGGACGCCGATGTGGCTGATGCTGCGCCGCGACCGGGTCTTCGTCTTTCCGCGCCGCTAGTCCTGGCCCGTGGCGCGGCGGTAATCGGCCAGCACCTGTGCCAGATGCAGCCTGCGCCCGGCAGGATCGGCCAGGGCATGGCACAGCCTGCGCGCATTGCGCGACATCTGCCGGCAGGCGTCCGGGTTTGCGCGGGCCCAGGCCAGCCGGTCGGGCAGGTCGGACCCGTCCTGCGCCATCGGAATGACGTGAACCCAGGGCCGGAACAGCCGCCCCGCAAAGCTTTCCCAGCCGTCACCTTGGCGGATCACCACCGCATGGCTGTCGGCCAGGGGCAGGAGGTCGGCATCCCCCTCGGAGCCGGACAGGCACAGGGCGTGGCGCGGCGGCCGGGGCGGCGCCTGCGGCGCAGGCGGGCGCAGCCCGGCGCGGTCCAGCGCCCGCGCGACACGCGCATCGGGGATCAGCGCAAGATCGACGCCGTCGCGTCCTGCATGGTCGGTCAGGAACCGCCAGCGCGACATCCGCGGCAAGGCATCGACCGCCTGTGCGAAGGCGTCGGACCCCGGTGCGCTGGTCAGCAGGGCGGTGATCGCGCCCTCGGCCGTCAGGCGGTCGTGATGGTTGGACAACGTTCCGCGCCACCCCGCCACGTCGGCGCGGTCCTGCCATGCGGGGTCATCGCCCGCGGGTGCGCCTGGAAAGCCGTCATTGCCGATGCGATGCAGCCAGGGCGCGGGCCACAGGAACACGTTGCGCGCCCCCGTGCGGCGCAGACTGGCGATCAGCGGTCCGTCGGCGGGATCGTCCGGTCCACTGCCCGCGAAGGTCGCGGGGCGCATGTCCAGCCAGTACCGCCCCCGATCTGTCAACGCGGCGATGTCATTGGCCACCGCCGCCGCGCGCAGCAGGCCGGGGCGCTGTGCGGCCAGGTAGAACCGCCCGTCCGGCCCGCGATGCAGCGGCAGTTCGGCCCCGTCGGCCGTGCGCAGGCGGCCGTGATCCATGTCCAGGCACAGCGCCTGCGCATGGGGCGGGCGGTCGACCGTACCCTTTTGCCGCAGGCGAGCGGGCGCGGCCAGCCGGGCCAGGCGCGCCGCCAGCCGGGCGCGACGGTCGGGGTCGATGTCCGCGCCGGGACCCGCCGTCTGCATCATCGCCAGCACCCGCGGCAGGTTGGTACGCCGGGCTTGGCGCACCCCCGCGCCCGGCAGGGCGGGCAGATGCGGCAGGTCGTACCAGGGCGACAGGGCGCGGCGGTAATCCTCGGGGGCGGCCTGGTCGATGTCGATGTCGATGAAGGTGGGACGGCCCGCGAAATGCGCCCGCACGGCGGACAGGTGGTCGGCCCAGTCCTGCGCCCAGATGTCACCCAGATCGCCCAGGGAAACGCCCAGATTGGCCGCGATGCTGCGGGCATAGGCGCCGCCCCGGTGCAGATAGCGACTGGCGATCCAGTCCTCGACCCGGCGGGTGTTCAGCAGGAAGACCGAACCGGGATAGTGACGGTCCAGCAGGGCGAAGTCGCGGAATCCCTCGATCACCGGCATGTTCAGGAAGCGCACCGATTCCATGTCGGTGAAGGCCGTGACGCTGTCCGCCCATCGCGCCAGCGGCCGGGCACCGGTCAGCCTGGCATAAGCGATGTCATCGGCCAGCGCGCCTTCCAGCCAGTGTGCAGCCGGGATGCGGTTCAGGTCGAACAGGCGCGCGATGAAGGTCGTGCCGCATTTGTTGAAGCCGATCTGGAAGAACTTGGGCGGCATGGGCGACCTGTCCGGGGGCAAGCCGCGACGATGCGCATGGGGGCGGGGCCTGTCAACGTCTGCCCGGCCCTTGGGCGGAAAGCGCCGCTTTGACGCACGGCTGCGACAAAGGTCTTGCCTTGCCGCAAGGGGGCGGCTAGCACCGAGGGCAGGAATTCGGGAGACACCGGCGCTGCGCCGGGGCCGAAGGAGAAGCCGCCCCGGCAAGCTCTCAGGCAAAAGGACCGTCTTCCCCAAGAACTCTGGAGAGTGGCCGAGAGGCCCGCCGAAGGGATAACGATCTCAGGCGCCCAAGTCCCGACAGGGGCACCGGCACGGACAGAGGGGGCATCGACGCACGGGGGCATTCCCCGTCCAACCGATGCCGGCTGCCCGGCAGACACGCAGGAGGCCAGATGGCCGAGACGAGCCGCCGGACCGGTCTTTACGACCTTCATGTCGAACAGGGTGCCCGCATGGTGCCCTTTGCGGGCTGGGACATGCCCGTGCAGTACCCGATGGGGGTGATGGCCGAACATCTGCACACCCGCGCGCGGGCCGGGCTGTTCGACGTCAGCCACATGGGACAGGTGCTGGTCACCCCTGATGATGGCGACATGGCCACCGCCGCCGCGGCGCTGGAGACGCTGATCCCCGCAGATGTCGCGGGCCTGGCGCCCGGGCGGCAGCGTTACGGCCTGTTCACCAGCGATGCGGGCGGGGTCCTGGACGACCTGATGTTCGCCAACCGGGGCGATCATTACCTGCTGGTCGTGAATGCGGCCTGTGCGGAACAGGACATCGCGCATCTGCGCGGTCTGGCGGGCGTGACGGTGACGCCGGTGACGGATCGCGGGCTGGTGGCGCTGCAGGGGCCGCAGGCGGAGGCGGCGCTGGCCCGGCTGGTGCCGGGGGTCGCGGCGATGCGGTTCATGGACAGCACCGCGCTGGACTGGGATGGGGCGACGCTTTGGGTGTCGCGGTCGGGCTATACCGGAGAGGATGGATTCGAGATCTCAGTGCCCGAGGCCCGGCTGGAGGATTTCGCGCGGGCGCTGCTGGCAGAGCCCGAGGTGGCGCCCATCGGTCTGGGGGCGCGCGACAGCCTGCGGCTGGAGGCGGGGATGCCGCTTTACGGTCATGACATGGACGGGGGCGTGACGCCCGCGCAGGCGGCGCTTGGCTGGTCGATCCCCAAGGTGCGTCGCGCGGGTGGTGCGCGGGCGGGCGGGTTTCCCGGCGCCGACGCGGTGCTGGCCGAACTGGGATCGCCCGCCGTCACCCGCCGCGGGCTGCGCCCCGAGGGCCGCGCACCGATCCGCGAGGGAGTCGCGCTGTTCGCCGATGACGGGACGCCCATCGGGACGGTCGGTTCGGGCGGCTTCGGGCCGTCTGTGGGCGGCCCGATCGCCATGGCCCGCATTCCCGCCGACATCCCCGAGGGTGCCACGATCCAGGCGGAGCTGCGCGGCAAGCGCGTGCCCCTGACGGTCTGCGCCCTGCCCTTCGTCACCCCATCCTATAAACGCTGAAGGACCTGATCATGCTGAAATACACCGAAGACCACGAATGGCTGCGCGCCGAGGGCGACGAGATCGTCGTGGGCATCACCAAGCATGCCAGCGAACAGCTGGGCGACGTGGTGTTTATCGAGCTGCCCGAGGAGGGGCGCGAGGTCAGCGCCGGCGACGAGATCGTGGTGATCGAGAGCGTCAAGGCCGCGTCCGACATCACGGCCCCGGTGGCGGGCACGATCACCGCGGTTAACGAGGCGCTGTCGGACAGCCCCGGCGACGTGAACGGCGATCCGATGGCCGCCTGGTTCTTCCGGATTAAGCCCACGGATGCCGGTGCGTTGGACGGGTTCATGGACGAGGCCGCCTACAAGGCGCTGGTCGACTGAAGATCGACCGCCGGCCGGGGGTTTCACCCCCGGACCCCCAGGGTATTTGAACAAAGAAGAAGGGCCGCCGCCGCGCGTGCCCGGCAAGGAGGCCAGGATGAGCCGCTGGACGCCCACCGACTACAACCCCGACGATTTCGCGAACCGCCGGCATATCGGCCCGTCCCCGGTCGAGATGGCCGAGATGCTGAAGGCGGTCGGGGCCGACAGCGTGGACCAACTGATCGAACAGACCGTGCCCGCGGCGATCCGCCAGTCGGATGCGCTGGACTGGCCGGCGCTGTCCGAGGCCGGGCTGCTGGCACGCATGCGTGAGGTGGCGGACAAGAACCGGGTGATGACCAGCCTGATCGGCCAAGGTTATTACGGCACCGTCACGCCCCCCGCGATCCAGCGCAACATCCTGGAGAACCCGGCCTGGTACACGGCCTATACCCCCTATCAGCCCGAGATCGCGCAGGGGCGGCTGGAGGCGCTGCTGAACTTCCAGACCATGGTCGCGGATCTGACCGGGTTGCCGGTCGCGAACGCGTCCCTGCTGGACGAGGCGACGGCGGCGGCCGAGGCGATGGCCATGGCGCGGCGGCAGTCGAAGTCGAAGGCGGATGCGTTCTTCGTGGCCCATGACCTGCACCCGCAGACCATCGCCGTGATCGAGACGCGGGCCGCGCCTTTGGGCATCCGCGTCATCAAGGGCTCGGTCGATGATCTGGTGGCGGATCAGGTCTTCGCGGCGGTGTTCCAGTATCCCGGCACATATGGCCATGTCCGCGACCTGACCCCCGAGATCGAGGCGCTGCATGCCGCGGGCGCGCTGGCGATTGTCGCGACCGACCTTCTGGCGCTGTGCGTTCTGAAGGAGCCGGGCGCGATGGGCGCCGACATCGCCGTTGGATCGTCGCAGCGCTTTGGCGTGCCGATGGGCTATGGCGGGCCGCATGCGGCCTTCATGTCCTGCCGCGACGCGCTGAAGCGGGCGATGCCGGGGCGCATCGTCGGCGTCAGCATCGACAGTTCCGGCAACCAGGCGCTGCGCCTGTCGCTGCAGACGCGCGAGCAGCATATTCGCCGCGAGAAGGCCACCAGCAACGTCTGCACCGCGCAGGCGCTGCTGGCGGTGATGGCGGGATTCTATGCGGTGTTCCACGGGCCGGTGGGCCTGCGTGCCATCGCGCAGCGGGTGCATCTGCACGCGGTCACGGTGGCCGATGCCCTGCGTGCTGCGGGGGCCGAGGTCGCGCCGGAGGCGTTCTTTGACACGATCACCGTCAAGGTGGGCGTGGGCCAGCAGGGCATCATGGCCGCCGCACGGCACCGCGGCATCAACCTGCGCAAGGTCGGCCGCGACCGCGTGGGCATCAGCGTGGACGAGACGACCGATGCGGGCGTGATCATTCGCCTGCTGGACGCGTTCGGGATCACCGATGTGGCACCGGCGGCGACCGCACCCGCGATCCCCGAGGCGCTGCTGCGCGAGAGCGAGTACCTGACCCATCCGGTCTTCCACATGAACCGCGCCGAGTCCGAAATGATGCGCTATATGCGCCGCCTGTCGGACCGGGACCTGGCGCTGGACCGGGCGATGATCCCGCTTGGCAGCTGCACCATGAAGCTGAACGCCGCGGCCGAGATGATGCCGATCACCTGGCCGGAATTCGGTGCGCTGCATCCCTTTGCGCCTGCCGATCAGGCGGCGGGGTATCATGAGGCGATCGCGGACCTGACCCAGAAGCTGTGCGTGATCACCGGTTACGACGCCTTCTCCATGCAGCCGAACAGCGGCGCGCAGGGGGAATATGCCGGTCTGCTGACCATCCAGGCCTATCACAAGGCGCGGGGCGAGGAGCGTGACATCTGCCTGATCCCGGTGTCCGCGCATGGCACGAACCCGGCATCGGCGCAGATGTGCGGGATGCAGGTCGTGGTGGTGAAATCGGCCCCGAACGGCGACATCGACCTAGTGGATTTCGCCGACAAGGCGGCCAAGGCGGGCGACCGGCTGGCGGCGGTGATGATCACCTATCCCTCGACCCATGGCGTCTTCGAGGACACCGTGCGGCAGGTCTGCGAAATCACGCATGACCATGGCGGGCAGGTCTATATCGATGGCGCGAACATGAACGCGCTGGTCGGTCTGGTGAAGCCCGGAGAGATCGGCGGCGATGTCAGCCACCTGAACCTGCACAAGACCTTTGCCATCCCGCATGGCGGCGGCGGTCCCGGCATGGGGCCGATCGGGGTCAAGTCGCATCTGGCGCCCTTCCTGCCAGGCGATCCGCAGGGCGGCGAAGGCGCGGTCAGCGCGGCGCCCTATGGGTCGGCGTCGATCCTGCTGATCAGCTGGGCCTATTGCATGATGATGGGCGGCGAAGGCCTGACCCAGGCTACCCGCGTGGCGATCCTGAACGCGAACTATATCGCGGCGCGGCTGGCCGGGGCCTATCCGATCCTGTTCATGGGCAATCGCGGCCGGGTGGCGCATGAATGCATCATCGACACGCGGCCCTTTGCCGAACATGGCGTGACCGTGGACGACATCGCCAAGCGCCTGATCGACAACGGCTTTCACGCCCCCACGATGAGCTGGCCGGTCAGCGGCACCCTGATGGTCGAGCCGACCGAGAGCGAGACCAAGGCCGAGATCGACCGTTTCATCACCGCTCTGCTGGCGATCCGCGACGAGATCACCGACGTGGCCGAGGGTCGCATTGCCGCGGATCAGAGCCCGCTGCGCCACGCGCCGCATACGGTCGAGGATCTGGTCCGCGATTGGGACCGCCCCTATTCTCGCGAACAGGGCTGTTTCCCGGCAGGTGCGTTCCGCGTGGACAAGTACTGGCCGCCGGTCGGGCGCGTAGACAACGCCCACGGCGACCGCAACCTGATCTGCACCTGCCCGCCGCTGGAAGCCTATGCCGAGGCTGCCGAATAGGCGATGCCAGCCCCCAAGGCCCGAAATCCGGGCCTTGGGGGGAACCCTGCCCCGCCCCGGGCATTGCCCTTGCATGTCACGATCTGACACGGCCCCGTGATCGCGCCGGTCAGACCCCATGCCAGAGGTCCCGATGCCCGACACCCTGCCCCCCGCCCACCGCGCCCGAGAGGAGCTGGTCGCCAATCTGATGGCGGTCCCTGCCGTGATCGGCCTGATCTTGGCCATCCTGGCCTTCTTCCAGCGCGGATCGGGCATCACCGGAACTGCCGGCGCCGGGCTGGCCATCCTTGGCATGGTCGCGCTGACCGTGGCTGCGCTGCTGGTCGGGCGTCTGTCGCCGGGCCGGTTCCGCACCTTCGTCGCGGTGATGATCCTGATCGGGGGGCTGCTGACGCTGATCTGCGCGTGGTTCCTGATGCAGGGCTGGCTGATGCTGGCCATCGCGCTGACGCTGGCCCTGTGGCTGATCTTCATCCTGGTCGCGAGGTAAAAGCCATGATCCGCATCCTTCCCACCCTGATCCTGCTGGCCCCCGCCGCCCATGCGCAACAGACCGAATGGACCGGTTTCCACGGCAACGGCATGGCCCAGAAATACAGCGCCTCCACCCAGATCACCCCCGAGAACGTCGGCGATCTTGAGATGGCTTGGGAGATTCACACCGGGGATGTCTCCGACGGGTCGGGCGACATTCCGGGCACGGTCTGGTCTGCGACGCCGATTCTGGCCAACGACCTGCTGTACGTCGGCACGCCCTTCTATCGCATCCTGGCCGTTCATCCCGACACCGGAGAGATCGCCTGGACGTATGAGCCCGACGACACCACGCTGGAGCCCCTGTCCCAGCCCGAACTGAAGAACCGCGGCGTGACCTATTGGGAGGGAGAGGGCGACGGACCCTGCGCCCGGCGGGTCTATATCGGCACGATGGACGCCGAACTGCATGCGGTGGATGCCGATACCGGGGAACTGTGCGCCGATTTCGGCGAGGGCGGGATCCTGGACGTGAACCAGTGGAACAAGCCCGACGCAAACTTTCCGCTGTCGCAGCTGCAGCCGCCCACCGTCTTTCGCGACAAGCTGTTGCTGGGTTGGGCGGGCAAGGACTGGCACGACGCAGCGAACCCCCTGGGGTCGGTCTTTGCCGTCGACGCGCGCACCGGCGAACTGGACTGGACCTTCCATTCGATCCCCGAGGATTACGACGGCGTGACCGGCACCTCGAACGTCTGGACCGCCATGTCGGTCGACGAGGAGAACGGTCTGGCCTTCCTGCCCGTCTCCAGCCCCAGCGCGGATTTCTATGGCGGGACGCGCACCGACCCGATCCCCCTGGCGACCTCGGTCACCGCGGTGAATGGCGACACCGGAGAGGTCGTGTGGTCGCGCCAGTTGGTGAACCACGACATCTGGGATTACGATACCGTAGCGGCACCAACCCTTGTGGATATCCCCGGCGAGGGGGGCAGCACCCCCGCCTTGGTCCAGCCGACCAAGATGGGCTATGCCTTCGTTCTGAACCGCCTGACCGGAGAGCCGATCTTTCCGATCGAAGACACCCCCGTCCCCCCGACGGATGTCGAGGGAGAGGTCTCGTCGCCGACGCAGCCCATTCCGACCCTGCCGAAATCGCCCATCGGCGATGACTGGGGCGGCGTGTTCAGCTTGGCCGACATCGCGTCCTTCGGCTATTGCTCGCGCAAGTTCGACGAGCTGCGTTATGAAGGCCGTTACACCCCGCCCAGCCTGGAAGGGACGCTGGCCTATCCGGCCACCGCGGGCGGCTTTCAGTGGGGCGGCGGCGCGGTCGATCCGGAAAGCGGCATCCTTTATATCAACAGCTCTCGCGTGGCGCAGATCTATCAACTGATCGAGCGCGAGGATTACGACACCATGACCAGCGGCGGCAGCGAGGCCGAGGGCGGCCTGTTCCCGATGACCGGCACGCCCTACGGTTTCAGCCTGACCAACTTCCTGAACCCGATCGGCATGCCCTGCTGGAAGCCGCCCTATGGTCTGATGTCCGCCATCGACCTGAAATCGGGTGAAACGCTGTGGGAGCGTCCCTTCGGACAGACGCAGCAATGGGGCTTCTACATGCCGGAAAGCTGGGGTTCGCCCACCATCGGCGGGCCGGTCGTGACGGCGTCCGGGCTGATCTTCATCGGCGCGTCGATGGACGCCCGGGTGCGCGCGCTGGACGCCGCCACCGGCGACGTGTTGTGGAAGGCCCAGGTTGACGCCCCGGCCGTGTCGATCCCCGCGGTCTATGATTATGATGGCCAGCAATACGTGGTCTTTACCGTCGGTGGCAATTCCATCATCAAGCCGCAGGTAGCCGATCAGCTGATCGCCTTCACCCTGCCCGAGTGATGAACAGGGCGGCGCGGCCCACTTGACAAACCGCGCCGCCCACGCGATCAAAACAGCGTTGGGGTCGTAGCTCAGTTGGTAGAGCGCGTCGTTCGCAATGACGAGGTCAGGGGTTCGATTCCCCTCGGCTCCACCATATCCGGATCATCCATCTACAGAATGAAATCCGCCTCGGTCAGCGACAGCTGGCCTGACAGGCGGATCATCCCGTCCACGCGGCCATCTCCGTTCGCATCCATCATCACACGCGTCACGTTGGTCTGCGGGACATACTGCACCATCAATTGTGCACCCTGCCCGGGCTCGAAGCTGTCGGTCATGTGGAACGCCTGGTTTCCGGGGGTCCGCCAGTCCGCATCAATGCCGGACAGGTCGATCCGATCGCTGCCGCGCCGGAAATCAAGGATCAGGTCGGTCTGGGCGCCCTGGCTGTCGGCCATTGACCCGAAGACAAACGTATCCGCACCGACGCCCCCGGTCAGCAGATCCGCCCCCTGTCCGCCGATCAGGGTGTCGTTGCCCGCTCCGCCCGCCAGCCGATCCGCCCCCTGCCCGCCATGCAGACGGTCATTGCCGAACCCGCCCTCCAGCGTGTCGTTGCCTGCGCGCCCTTCCAGCCGATCATTGCCCGCGTTGCCACGCATCAGGTTGCCCTGCGCGTTGCCCAGCAGCACGTCATGGCCGGCGCCGCCTTCGGCATTCTCGACCCCGCGGATGATGTCCAGGCCATGGCGGGTGTCCTGCCGCCCGGTCAGCGCCAGATCGATGCGGCCGCCCGTGGCGCCCTGCAGCACGACCGTGTCAACGCCTGAACCGCCGTCGATCACGTCATTGCCCGCATCCATCAGCACCCGGTCCAGGCCGGCGCCGCCATAAAGCGCGTCATGGCCGATCCCGCCGCCAAGGATGTCGTTGCCGCCATTGCCGTACAGCGTGTCGTCGCCTGCCATCCCGAAAGCGCGGTCGTCCTCGAAGCTGAGGGTGAAGACGTCGTTGCCCGATAACATCCGTTCGATGATCCGCTGATCATCGACACGCGAGAATGTCAGGGAGGCATTGTAGATATCCGCCAAGGGCACCCTCAGCTGATCGATCTGCCATTGATCGTAGTAATATCCGCCAATATCGGCGGCCCCGGCGATCAGAGTGACGGTTCCACCCGTGATGTCCTCACCAGTCTGACGAAAACCGCTGCCGCCGAAGATCGTCGCAAAATCGTAACCGCCGCTGTAATAATCGACCAGCAAGACGTCCTCAAACTGCTGTCCGTCATAATTGAAATAAAGATTGTCAAAGAATTCGACATTGAATGCATCGTAATACAATACGCTGAGATCAAAATTCGTGATGTCGAAACCGGAATACGCTTGTACGCGCGCCATCGTTAACCCCTTGCAAAAAAACCATGAAAAACGACTCTGTCCCGTTCATGTGCGGGGACAGAATGGCATTCATTAACGACGTCGCACGACCGGCGTCAAAACCTATCGCGCAACGTCGTTAACGTTTCCGCAAGGATGGCGTGGGGCGTCAGAGGCTGGTGCCCTCGGGCAGGCCCAGCATGATGTTCATGTTCTGGACCGCGGCGCCCGATGCGCCCTTGCCCAGGTTGTCCAGCACCGCGACGATCGTGGCGCATCCGGTCTCATCGTCGCCATGCACACTGATGCGCAGCACGTTACTGCCGTTCAGCGCGGTCGGGTCGATGCGGGCCCCGATCTGGTCGGCGGGCACGACCTGCACGAAGGCCTCGTTCGCGTAATGATCCGCCAGCGCCTGGTGCAGGGCCGCGACGCTGCGGTCGTCATCCAGCTGCAGCGGCAGCTGAACCGCCATGCCCTGGGCAAAATTCCCGACCGAAGGCGCGAAGACCGGCTGCAGCAGCAGGCCGCCATGGGTCATGATCTCGGGGATGTGTTTGTGGCGCTGATCCAGGCCATAGATGAAATGCACGGGCGCAGTGCCCGCCTCGAAATCCGCGACCATTGCCTTGCCGCCGCCGGTATAGCCGCTGACGGCGTTGATCGACAGCGCCTCGGTCTCGTCGACCAGGCCGGCAGCGACCAGCGGGGCCACGATGGCGATCGCGCCGGTCGAATAGCAGCCCGGATTGCTGACCAGCCGCGCGGCGGCGATGCGCTCGCGCATTTCGGGGGCCAGTTCGGGAAAGCCGAAGACCCAGTCCGGATCGATCCGGTGCGCGGTCGAGGCGTCGATCAGGCGCACGTCAATGTCGGCCGTCAGGGCCACGGCCTCGCGTGCGGCGGCATCCGGCAGGCACAGGATCGCGACATCGGCCTGCGCAAAGCAGTCGGCGCGGGCCTGCGGGTCCTTGCGCATCGCGGGGTCCAGTTGGACCAGGCGGATGTCGTCGCGTCCCAGCAGGCGGTCGCGGATCTGCAGGCCGGTGGTGCCGGCCTCGCCATCGATGAAGACGCTGTGGGTCATGGGGCAAGCCTTTCGCAGGTGTCGCCCGTGTCTAGCGCAGCGCGGCCTTGGTCACAACGCTGCTTGGCGCTAGATGCTGCACATCTCTGACCGGGTCAGGAACCGCTTCTCGCGACCGTTGTCCAGACTGAACATGCCGCCCCGCCCCGGCACCACGTCGATGATCAGGTCGGTATGGGCCCAGGCCTCGGCCTGGCTGGCCGAGATGTAGAAGGGCGCGCCGCCGATCTCTCCCAGCTGCACGTCGCGTTCGCCCACGCGGAAATCGCCTTGGGGATAGCACATCGGCGACGACCCGTCGCAGCAGCCGCCTGACTGGTGGAACAGGACCGGGCCGTGATCGGCCACGATCTCGGCGATCAGTTCCAGCGCGGCGGGGGTGGCGGTGACGGTGCTCATGTCTTCAGCCTCTTCTTGAGGAACCGCAGGACCTGCGTCTCTTCGGGGCGCAGGTCGGTCTGGGTCAGGGTGTCGTCGATCGTGTCGGCCAGCTCCAGCCGCAACTCGTCGGCCAGATAGGCGTCGATGATCTGGGGGTGCACATAGCACTGGCGGCAGATGGTGGGCGTGTTGCCAAGCCGCGCGGCAACCGATTCAATGGCGTCGCGCACGTTGCGCTTGGCGGCTGCCTCGCTGTCGGCCTTCTCGTATTCGGCCAATGCCAATGCGGCCAGGACCGTGCCGGTCCAGGTTCGGAAATCCTTGGCGGTGACCTGCCGCCCGGTGATCTGGCGCAGATAGTCGTTCACCTCGGTCGAGGTGACCTGGCGGCGGGTGCCGTCGTCATCGACATACTGGAACAGATGCTGGCCCGGGATCTCCTGCACGGCACGGATGATGCGGGCAACGCGGCGGTCGCGCAGGCCCAGGTTCCATTCCTTGCCTGACTTGCCCTTGAACTTGAAGCGGACCTGATTGCCGTCCAGCGTGACATGCCGCATCCGCAGCGTGGTCAGCCCGTGCGACTTGTTCTCGCGCGCATAGCGGGTGTTGCCCACGCGGATCATGGTGTTCTCCAGCAGGAACACGATGGTCGCCAGAACCTTCTCCACCGGCAGGCCGCGGCGCGACATGTCGGCATCGACCTGCGCGCGCAGCTGCGGCAGGCCGCGCGCGAAATCCAGCATGCGGTCATACTTGCTGCTGTCGCGCAGCTCGCGGAATTCGGGGTGATAGCGGTACTGCTTGCGGCCCTTGGCGTCGCGTCCGGTCGCCTGGATGTGGCCGCGCGGATCGGGACAGATCCAGACGTCGACATAGGCGGGCGGAATGGCCAGCGATGCCAGCCGCTTGCGTTCCGCCTTGTCGGTGATGGTGCGCCCGTCCGGTCCCTTGTACGAAAACCCCTTGCCCGACCGCTGGCGCGTGATGCCCGGCATGTCGTCGTTCACATAGGTCAGGCCCGCGCTGATCGCGGCGTCCTCGGGGTCGATGATGCTGTCCTTGGGCATGGCGCGCTCCGCAGGTGGCGTCTGGCCCAACGCCGCGGGATCGGTGCGGGTTGCGGGCGACCCGAAGGCCGCCCGCATCGCGTCAGAAGAAGCCCAGCTTCTTGGGGCTGTAGCTGACCAGCATGTTCTTGGTCTGCTGATAGTGGTCCAGCATCATGCGGTGGTTTTCACGCCCGATGCCCGACTGCTTGTAGCCGCCGAAGGCCGCGTGGGCCGGATAGGCGTGATAGCAGTTGGTCCAGACCCGGCCCGCCTGGATCGCGCGACCGAAGCGGTAGCAGGTGTTCGCATCCCGCGACCACAGGCCCGCGCCCAGACCGTACAGCGTGTCATTGGCGATCGACAGCGCCTCGTCCTGGTCCTTGAAGGTGGTCACGGACACGACCGGGCCAAAGATCTCCTCCTGGAAGACCCGCATCTTGTTGTGGCCCTTGAAGACCGTCGGCTTGATGTAGAAGCCGCCCGACAGCTCTCCGCCGTGATCCGCGGCCTCGCCGCCGATCAGCACCTCGGCGCCTTCCTTGCGACCGATGTCGAAGTAGGAGAGGATCTTCTCCTTCTGCTCGCTCGAGGCCTGCGCGCCGATCATCGTCGCGCTGTCGCGCGGGTCGCCCTGCACGATGGCCTCGACGCGCTTCAGCGCCTTTTCCATGAACTGGTCATAGATCCGCTCGTGGATCAGGGCACGCGACGGGCAGGTGCAGACCTCGCCCTGGTTCAGCGCGAACATCACGAAACCCTCGATCGCCTTGTCGAAGAAGTCGTCGTCCTCGCGGCAGACATCCTCCATGAAGATGTTGGGCGACTTGCCACCCAGTTCCAGCGTGACCGGGATCAGGTTCTCGGACGCGTACTGCATGATCAGGCGGCCGGTGGTCGTCTCGCCGGTGAAGGCGATCTTGGAGATGCGCGGGTTCGACGCCAGCGGCTTGCCCGCCTCCAGGCCGAAACCGTTGACGATGTTCAGGACGCCCGGCGGCAGGATGTCTGCGATCAGCTCGGCAAAGACCATGATCGTGGCCGGGGTCTGTTCCGCGGGTTTCAGCACCACGCAGTTGCCGGCGGCCAGCGCAGGCGCCAGCTTCCAGCAGGCCATCAGCAGCGGAAAGTTCCACGGGATGATCTGACCCACCACGCCCAGGGGCTCGTGGAAGTGATACGCGATCGTGTCGTTGTCGATCTCGCTGATGCCGCCCTCCTGCGCGCGCAGGACGCCCGCGAAGTAGCGGAAATGGTCGATGGCCAGCGGCAGGTCGGCGGCCATCGTCTCGCGGATGGGCTTGCCGTTGTCCCAGGTCTCGGCGGTGGCCAGCAGCTCCAGGTTCGCCTCCATCCGGTCGGCGATCTTCAGCAGCGCGTTGGACCGATCGGTGGTCGAGGTGCGGCCCCAGGCTCCCTTGGCCTTGTGCGCCGCGTCCAGCGCAGCCTCGATGTCATCGGCATTGGACCGGGCGATCTCGCCGATCTCGGCCCCGGTGATGGGCGTGGTGTTGGTGAAGTAGCGGCCCGACTTGGGCGCCGTCCATTCGCCACCGATGAAGTTGTCATAGCGGCGGGCAAAGGGCATCACGCCCACGCCCTTGAATTCGTGCGTCTGGTCGTTCGGCATCGGTTCCTCCTCCTCGGGATGTCAACCCCCGGATCTCCCGGTCCGGGTATGGGCAAAGCGTCGGACAGCGCGTGATTCGTCGCAACCGCCGATCCACGCCGCAGCGCAGAAGCTGTCTCACATGTGAGACAGTCCTCCGTGATTTTCACCAAGCCCAAGGCGCGCCATGCGCCGGTACATCGTCGCCCGCCCGATCCCAAGCGCGCGTGCGGCCGCCGACACGTTGCCCTGCGCGCGGGCCAAGGCGCGCATCACCGCGGCGCGTTCGGCCCGGTCGAACCCGGTCAGGTCGTCCTGGCGGCCCAGCAGGTCGGCGGCCGGGCGCGGGCGGATCGCACCCTCGCGCTCCAGCCCCAGGGCGCGACGGGCGGCGCGGGTGGCGCCGATGGCCAGGTCGTCCTTGTCCACCGCCAGCAGCACCGCCTGTTCGCCCTGATCGTCCGAGGCCACCACGATGCGCGCGTCGGGAAACGACATCCGGAAGAACAGCGATTCGATCGCCCGCGCGGTCTGCGCCACCTGCGCCGAGATCAGCCGGTTGTAGCGTTCGGTCTGGTCCGCGCGCGCCGAACTGACGTCCAGCGCGGCCAGCAGCCGCCCGTCCGGTCCCCAGATCGGCGCGTCCATGCATGACATCGCGGTGTTCAGGGTACGGAAATGTTCGTCGCGGTGGATGGTGACCTGCCGGCCCTCGGCCAGGCAGGTGCCGATGCCGTTGGTGCCCTGCGCGGCCTCGGACCAGTCGGCGCCCTGCCACAGGCCCCAGTCGCGGAACTGCTGGGCGTCGGCATCCGACACCCGCTGGTCCAGCACGATGCCATGCGCATCGGTCAGCAGCACGTTGCAGCCCGACAGGCCTACCAGGTTGTACAGCTGGTCCAGCTGCGGTCCGGCGACGTTCAGGAAGGCCTGCATCGCCTGATGGCGGTCGGCCAGTTCGCTGTCGGACAGGCGATCCGGGCGGCGGCGGTCGGCGGGGTCCAGCCCGTGCTTCAGCATGGACCGCCGCCAGGATGCGGCCAGCGCCGAGGTGGCGCTGCGTGACTGCGACTGCGCGGCCACAAGCTCCGCGTGGTTGCGTTCGGTCATGGTCTCCCCCTCAGGATGGGGAAAGTATAGCACGGTTTGCGGGGCGCGATCTGCGACTTTGGTCGCGCCCCCCGGGGTTCAGCGTACCGGGCCCTCGGGGATGACCATCCCGTCCATCGCCCGCTCCGGACCGCGATTCGAATGCGCGGGCGTGCCGCCCATGCTGCCCGAGGGCGCGGCCATGCGCGGCTGATAGGGCGGCAGACGGTCGGCGCCGTCCCGGTACAGCAGCGACTGTCCCTTGTGGAACAGGTGCAGCGCATGGGGATCGGCGGTCAGCCGGACCCGCTTGCCCTTCAGGTCCGGGTGGATGCCCGGCAGCTTGGCGGTGATCGGCGCGGTCTCGGCCCCGGTGCCGAAGTACAGCAGCGTGACCTCTCCCAGGGCCTCGGTCAGATCGACGGTCCCCTCGAAGACCGGGGTGCCGTCGGTCTCGCGCATGTCCTCGGGGCGGACGCCCAGGTTGACGACCATGCCCTCGTCGCCGGCGCGGGTCGGGATGGCGACCTGCGCCTCCAGGCCCACGTCCAGCGCGACGGTGGTCATGGCGCCCACGGTCTTGACCCGCCCGGGCAGCAGGTTCATCGCCGGGCTGCCGATGAACTGGGCCACGAATTCGGTCATCGGACGCTCGTACAGTTCCAGCGGCGCGCCGACCTGCGCGATGCCGCCGCCGGCCAGCACCACGATGCGGTCGGCCAGGGTCATCGCCTCGGTCTGGTCGTGGGTGACATAGATCATCGTGCGGTCGGGCATCGAAGCTTTCAGCTGCGCGATCTCGATCCGGGTGGCGACGCGCAGGGCGGCGTCCAGGTTCGACAGCGGTTCGTCAAACAGATAGACCTTGGGGTCGCGCACGATGGCCCGCCCGATGGCCACGCGCTGACGCTGGCCGCCCGACAGGGCCTTGGGCAGGCGGTCCAGATAGGGCGTCAGCTGCAGCATCTTGCCGGCACGGTCGGTGGCGGCCTGGATCTGCTCCTTGGACTGGCCCGCGATCTTCAGCGCGAAGGCCATGTTGTCGCGGACCGTCATATGCGGGTACAGCGCATAGGACTGGAACACCATCGCGATGCCGCGCTGGCTGGGCGGGATGTCGTTCATCACCTGCCCGCCGATCTTCAGCTCTCCCCCGGTGATCTGCTCCAGGCCCGCGATCATGCGCAAGAGCGTGGATTTCCCGCAGCCGGACGGCCCGACAAAGACGATGAACTCTCCGGAACGGATGTCCAGGTCGATGTCCCTCAGCACCTGCACGTCGCCATAGGACTTGGCGACGTCCGTCAGTTTCAGATCGGCCATTTGCGGTCTTCCTCCCCTACCCTTCGATGATCTGGACCTGCCACGGCATCAGCCCGCCCGCATCGTCGTCGGACAGGTTGGCGCGGATCAGCAGGGTCTGCTTGTCGTCACGGCGGCGGAAGGACAGCACCGGCCCCTCGGCCTTGATGTCTGTCATGTTTCCGCAGCGCAATGCGCTGTGCTTGCGGCGCAGGCCGACCGCCCAGCGATAATGGTGCAGCATTGACTGGGCGTCGGCCTCTTGGCTGACGACGGTGCGCTGCAGATGCGAATGCGGCACGGGCAGCCAGGGCTGGCTGGTCGAGAAACCGCCGTTCACACCCATGTCCCAGACCATCGGCGTCCGGCAACCATCGCGGCCCTTGAACTCGGGCCAGAACTCTATGCCATAGGGATCGCGCAGATCCTCGAAGCGCAGCTCGGCCTCGGGCAGGCCCAGCTCCTCTCCCTGGTACAGGCAGACCGACCCGCGCAGGCACAACAGCACCGTCGCATAGGCCTTGGCGGCCTGGTCCGGCAGGTTCCAGCGCGTGACGTGGCGCACCACGTCATGGTTCGACATGGCCCAGCAGGGCCAGGCGTTGGGCGCGATGTGGTGCAGCTTGTCGAACACCTCGACCACGCGCGCGGCGGGCAGGTCGTCACCCGACAGGAAGTCGAAGACATAGGACATCTGCACCCGGCCCGGCACGCCGGTATACTCCTCCAGCAGTTCCAGCCCGCGCTCGCTGTCGCCGATCTCGCCCACGACGGCGGCGCCATAGGGCACCAGCGCCTGGTGGAACCGTTCAAGAAAGGCCAGGTTCTCGGGCTGCGATTTGCTGAAGCGGTGGCTCTGGTGGTTGTAGGGGTTCACGGCGGGGGCCGTGTCCGACTTGCGCAGTTCCGGCGCCAGGGGCGGGTTGTCGCGCAGCTGGGCGTCATGAAAATAGAAGTTGATCGTGTCCAGCCGGAAGCCGTCGACGCCCTTGTCCAGCCAGAACCGCGCCATCTCGATCAGGGCATCCTGGACGGCAGGGTTGTGAAAGTTCAGGTCCGGCTGCGACGACAGGAAGTTGTGCAGGAAATACTGTTCGCGCCGCGCATCCCATTGCCACGCGCTGCCGCCGAAGATCGACAGCCAGTTGTTGGGCGGCGTGCCGTCCGGGCGCGGGTCCGACCAGACATACCAGTCCGATTTCGGGTTGTCGCGGCTGGCGCGGCTTTCCTTGAACCAGGGATGCTGGTCCGAGGTATGCGACATCACCAGGTCGATCATGACCTTCAGACCCAGCTCGTGCGCGCTTTGGACCAGCCAGTCGAAATCCTCCATCGTGCCGAAGATCGGGTCGATGCCGCAGTAATCGCTGACGTCGTAGCCAAAATCCTTCATCGGAGAGGTGAAGAACGGAGAGATCCAGACCGCATCGACCCCCAGGGACGCCACATAGGGCAAGCGCTGGGCGATGCCCGCCAGATCGCCCGTGCCGCTGCCGGTCGTGTCCTGAAAGCTGCGCGGGTAGATCTGATAGATGATCCCGCCCTTCCACCAATCCGTCGTCTGTTCAGTCAAGTTCATCCACCTTTCACGGAGCCGGCCAGCAATCCGCGGACCAGATATTTCTGCATGGCAAAGAACACCAGCAGCGGCACCGCTATCGAGATAAAGGCCGAAGTTGCAAGGATCTCCCATTCACCTCCGCGCGATCCCATCAGCTCTCGCAGCAGGCCCGTCATGACCAGCTGTTCGCGCGTGTTGCCCAGGAACACCGTGGCCACCAGCAGGTCGTTCCAGACCCACAGGAACTGGAAAATCGCGAAACTGGCCAGGGCCGGGAAGGACAGCGGCAGGATGATCCGGCGGAAGATCTGGAATTCGGTCGCGCCGTCGACGCGGGCGCTCTCTATGACCTCTCGTGGCAGGCCGACCATGTAATTTCGCAGCAGATAGACCGCCAGCGGCAAGCCGAACCCGGTATGCGCCAGCCAGATGCCCAGGTATCCCTTGCCGATGCCCAGTTCGTTGTGCAGCCGCAGCAATGGGATCAGCGCCACCTGCAGCGGCACGACCAGAAGCCCCACCACGCAGGCCGTCAGCAGGGCCCGGCCCGGAAACTGCATCCAAGCCAGCGCATAGGCCGCAAAGGCCGCGATCAGGATCGGGATGACGGTGGCGGGGATCGTCACCGTCATGGTGTTCATGAAGGCGCGCCCCAACCCGCCCGCGGTCAGAACCCGGGAATAGTTGTCGGTCGTGAAGGCCGGCGGCGACAGGGTGGTGGTGAAGATCCGTTCACCCCGCCGCATCTCGAAGGGCTGGGCCGAGGTCATGCGATAGCTGCCGTCCTCGGCCACGGTCAGATCGATCCCCGGCTCCAGCTCGACGGTGTCGCCGGGGGCGTTGGCATCGGGCTGGCGCGCGCTGGTGCCCCAGGCGGTCAACTCCTGCGTACCCTCCAGGGCGCTGCCCTGTATCACATAGAGATCGCCCTCCTGCACTTGGTCCTCGGCCGTGCCCGAACGCACGAAACCGGTCTGCACCGACCCCGAGAACGACTGCCACCACCCCGAGGTCGAGATCTGGTCGCGGTCGCGGAACGACGACACGAACAGGCCCAGCGTCGGGATCGTCCACAGCAGCACCAGCAGGAAGGCCGCGATGTTGACCGCCCAGGCCAGCGACGACTTCTGTCCAGCCATCCCCTCCATCAGCGGACCTCCTTGCGTGCGTTGTAGATGTTCCAGACCATGATCGGGGTGACCAGGATCATCAGGACGATGGCGATGGCCGATCCGCGCCCGTAATCGGGCGTGCCGCGGAACATCCAGTCATACATCAGGTTCGCCAGCACCTGCGTGCCCCATTGCCCGTTGGTCATGACGAAGACGATGTCGAAGACCTTCAGCACGACGATGGTAATGGTGGTCCAGACCACCGCGATGGTGCCCATGATCTGCGGCACCTTGATCTTGAAGAAGACCTGCAGGGGGGATGCGCCGTCCAGGATGGCGGCCTCGATCGTCTCCTCGGGGATGCCGCGCAGGGCGGCCGACAGGATGACCATCGCGAAGCCTGTCTGGATCCAGACCAGCACGATCATCAGCAGAAGGTTGTTCCACACCGGCAGGGTCAGCCAGATCTGCGGCTCTCCACCCAGCTGGGTCACGATCCAGTTCAGAAGGCCGATCTGCGTCTCGCCCGAGGCGCGGTATTCATAGATGAACTTCCAGATCACGCCCGCGCCGACAAAGCTGATGGCCATGGGCATGAAGATCAGCGACTTGCCGATGTTGCCCCATTTCAGCCGGTCGGTCAGCTGCGCGGCCAGCAGGCCGAACAGCGTGGACAGGGCCGGCACGACCAGCAGCCAGGCCATGTTGTTCAGCATGGATTCCCGGAACTTGCCGTCGTTCACCAGCCAGACATAGTTGTCCAGGCCGACGAACTGCGATCCGTTCGAATTGAACAGCGACCGCCAGAGGCTGTCCAGCACCGGATAGACCAGATAGGTCGTCAGGAACAGGATCGCGGGCCCCAGGAACAGCCAGGGGCGGATCTGGTTCGCCCGCCGGATGTTGTCGCCCGCCTGCGCCCCGCGCGGCGGATAGATGCGGTCCAGCAGCCAGTTCGACCCCCAGAACCAGGCCACGCAGCCAAAGACCCCGATCGCGATCGTGCTGACCGCCAACCACAGCAATTCCATTCCCGGTCTCCCCCCTGGATCATGGGGCGCGGCGGCGTCGCGGCCGCCGCGCCGGTCGTCGTCAGTTCAGCGAAGCCCAGCTGGCCTGGATCTTGTCCGCGACGTCCTGTGCCGAGGCGCCGCCGACGAAATCGATCATCCCGGTCCAGAACGCCCCCGCGCCGATCGCGCCGGGCATCAGGTCCGACCCGTCGAACCGGAAGACCGTCGCGTCCAGCAGGATCTGCCCCATGCGGCGGACGGTCGGATCGTCATAGGCCTCGACATTGGCGCCGGTATAGGGCGTGACGAAGCCCTGCTGCGCCATCCAGATCTCGTGCGCGACGGGGGTCTTCAGGAACTCGACGAAGGCCATCGCGGCGGGGTTGTCCGACAGGACCGCGAACATGGTGCCGCCGCCCAGGACGGGCTGGCCCAGGTCACCCGATGCGGGCGCGGGCATGTAGAAGAAGTCGGCATCCTCGCCCACGACCGTGCCCTCAGGGAAGAAGGTCGTGATGAAGCTGGCCTGACGGTGCAGGTAGCAGGCGGGCGGGCTGTCGAACAGGCCGGCGGGGCTTTCGCGGAAATCGGTCGCGCTGACCGATCCGACGCCGCCCGCGACGAAATCGGGGTTCTTGGCGAACCAACCGAACTCGTCGATCGCGGCCACGACCTTGGGGTCGTTGAACGGCATCGCATTGGTCGTCCAGGCGTCGTAATCCTCGGGCGTGGCGGTGCGCAGCATCAGGTCCTCGACCCAGTCGGTCGCGGGCCAGCCGGTCGCGCCGCCCGATCCCAGGCCGATGCACCAGGGGGTCTCTCCCTCCTCGGCGATCTGCTCGGTCAGGGCCTTCAGGTCCTCGTAGGTCTCGGGGATCTCATAGCCGGCATCCTCGAAGTTCTCGGGGACGTACCAGACCAGCGACTTGACGTCGGCCTTGTACGGGAAGGCGTACAGCGCCTCGGTCCCGTCGGGGCCCGCATAGGTGCCCAGCGCCGCCCAGCTTTCGCCCGCGGCATAGTTGTCGGTCAGCCATTGCGCCGTCTCCTCGCCCAGGGGGCGCAGGAAGCCCTTTTCGGCCAGATCCGAGGCCAGGCCCGGCTGCGGAAAGACCGCGACATCGGGGGGCGATCCGGCCTCGCTGTCGATGACGATCTGCTGCTCGAAGCTGTCGGAACCGGAATAGTTCGCCTGCGCGCCGGTCGCCTCGTTGAAATAGGCGATGACCGACTGGAACAGCTCCTGGTCGCCGCCCAGCCAGGGGCCCAGGATGTTGAAGCTCTGCCCCTCAAGGTCGGAATTCGCGGCCTTGAACTCGTCCAGGCTGGCCCAGTTGATGCGGTCGTCGCTGCCCGGTTCGATCACCAGCTGCGCCTGCGCGCTGCCAGCGGTCAGCGCGATGATCGCGGCGGTCGTGTACAATGCGGTTTTCAAGTCTTCCTCCCTGAAAGTCCCCGGACCTGTTTCGCCCGGCTGTTAACGCGAACATTTGCCAGTTCTGGCGAACCTGTCAAACGCTTCTCATTCCCATTCCAGTTCCTTGTAGGCCGCGGTTGCGTTCCGCGCCACCGTCTCTGGATAGGAATTCCATGAATTCTGCATCGGCTGCAATGCATTGGCGATGGCGGGCACGGCCTGCGACAGGGGCAACCCGTCCTGAATGGCCCGGCGCGTCGCGGTCGCAAGCGCTTTCAATAATGCGGTCTGGGGTGCCGATGCGTCGGCCCATGATTCGCTGGCCGGTCCATGTCCCGGCACGATCAAGCCTGCGCCGCGCGCCGGGTCGCTGTCCAGCCATTCCAGCCATCCCAGCAGCGATCCGTCCACCACCGGCGTCAGGTCCCGGAACAGCAGATCGCCGGTGAACAGCGTGTTCGTCCTGCGGTCCAGCACGGTCAGGTCGCTGTCGGTATGGGCCGCGGGCCATGCCCGCAGCAGCAGGGACCGATCGCCCAGGTCGATCTGGCGGCGGTCATCGACCAGGTCGTCGGGCATGACCACCTGCGTGCCGATCCAGTCCGGGGCCGGGTAAAGACCAACCAGCGCGTCAAGATACCCCGCCGCCCGCGCCTGAAGCGCCTGCGGCAGGGCGTGATGCGCGGTGATGCGGGCCCCGGCCTCGGACAGCACCTGCGCGCCCAGCACGTGGTCGGGATGCATGTGCGTCAGGATCAGGTGTCGCACCGGAAGGTCGGTGATCCTCCGGATCGCCACATAGAGGTCCTGCGCCTGCGCCCGCGACACCCCCGCATCGATCACCGCCACCGCATCGCGGCCGACGATCACCCCCAGGTTGGCGATGCGCCCGTCCGGGGTCTCCTCCATCTGGTGAGAATCGCCGAAATGGACATGAACGCCCGGCGCGACCTGCTGCAGATCCAGCGCCGGAAGATCGGCATTGGCGCGGCATTCCGGCGCACTGCCGGTCAGATCGGGCCGCGCGGCCAGCCACGCATCCGCGACCTGCGCGGCCTGCGTCCGACACCCCTGGGCCGTCGCCGAATCGCCCTGGGGCAGCAGAACCTGGCCGCATTGATCGGCGGCCATCGCCAGACAGACGCCCAGAACCAGGTGAAACATCGTCCTTCCGTCCCCTTTTGCGGCCCGTCTTCACGAAATGGTCACGACCTTGCGACCTTTGTCGTGTTGATTCATCCTGTCTCTATACTAGATTTGAATCCAGTCGCCTTCTGTAGCGGCGCCACCGGCATGTAGGAGGAGCACAACATGGCCTGGACCAAACCTATCCTGACCGAGATCGCTTGCGGCATGGAAATCAACATGTACGCACCCGCCGAGGACGAGCCCGTCCTGTTCTGAGCCTGTACCGCAGGCAAGAATGCGGCCCCGTCCGAACTCGTTCGGGCGGGGCTTTCTTATCGTAAGGCACGACACCCGATGCGGATCATCATCCTTGGGGCGGCGGCGGGCGGTGGCCTTCCGCAATGGAACTGCGGCTGCGGCAATTGCGACGCGGCCCGCGCTGGACGTATTCCGTCGATGACCCAAAGCTCGATCGCTGTCAGTGCCGATGGGCGCGACTGGGCCATCCTGAACGCATCGCCCGACATCCGGGCGCAACTGGCAGCGACGCCCGCGCTGCATCCGTCCGGCCCGCGGACCATGCCGCTGCGGTCGGTCCTGGTCACGAATGGCGACATCGATCACGTGGCCGGGCTGCTGACGCTGCGCGAAAGCCAGCCCTTCGATCTGTTCGCGACGCAGGCGATCCATGATGCGCTGGCGGCGAACCCGATGATGGCTGCGGTGAACCCCGACTTTGTCCCACGCCGGACCGTCGCGCTGGACCAGACGATCCCGCTGACCCCCGGCCTGACCGCGACGCTGTTCGCCGTGCCGGGCAAGGTGCCACTGTATCAGGAGGGCGCCACGGTCGAGACCGGCCTGATCGGAGAGACCACCGTGGGCGTCGAGCTGCGCAGCGCGGACCGGCGCGCGTTCTACATCCCCGGATGCGCGGACATGCCCGACTGGCTGCGCGACCGCGTCGCGGGGGCGGATGCGCTGTTCTTCGACGGCACCCTGTGGGACGACGACGAGATGATCCGCATGGGTCTGGGCCGCAAGACCGGTCGCCGCATGGGGCACATGGCTGTGACCGACACGATCCCCGCCCTGGCCGACACGCCGATTGGCCGGCGCATCTTCGTGCACATGAACAATTCGAACCCGCTGACCGACCCGGACAGCCCGCAGGCGGCCCAGGCCGCGGCACAGGGCTGGCAGGTCGCCCGCGACGGAATGGAGATCACGCTGTGAAGGACGTCCAAGCCACCGCCCAGTCCCGTGAGGATTTCGAGGCCCGCCTGCGCGCCATCGGCGCCGCGCGCTATCACGACCGTCACCCGTTCCACGCCCGCCTGCATGGCGGGCAGTGCACCCCGGACGAGGTGCGGGCCTGGGTCATCAACCGCTGGATGTACCAGTCGCGCATCCCCATGAAGGACGCGGCCTTCATGAGCCGGGTCGAGGATCCCGACCTGCGCCGCGCCTGGCGCAAGCGGATCGAGGATCACGACGGCGGCCAGACCGAGGGCGGCGGCATCCGCCGCTGGCTGGCTTTGGCGCAGGCGGTGGGGCTTGACCCGGACTATGTCGCATCGGGCGTGGGCATCATGCCGGCGACACGGTTCGCGGTCGATGCCTATGTCCGCTTCGTGCGCGACATGCCCCTACTGGACGCGGTGGCGGCCAGCCTGACCGAACTGTTCGCGCCCCGCATCCATGCGCAGCGGATCGAGGGTCTGCTGCAGCATTACGATTTCGCCGATGACAGCAGCCTGTCCTATTTCAAGAAACGCCTGACCGAGGCGCCCGAGGACGTCAAGTTCGGCCTGGACTATGTCCTGACCCATGCCGACACGCTGGAGAAGCAGGACGCCGCCGCCGCCGCGCTGACCTTCAAGACCGACGTGCTGTGGGCCCAGCTGGACGCGCTGTGGCACGGCTATGTCGAGGGGCGCACGCCCCCCGGGGCCTGGCGGCCCGGAGAGGGGATGCGCGCATGACCGCATTGATCGGACCCGACGACATCCCCTATCTGCCGCGCGGCGTGCGGCTGCAGGGCGACCGCGTGCGCGGCATCCGCGTGCTGCAGGCCCCGGAACGCGCGATGCAGCTGGACCAGATCGGAGAGGCGATCCTGTCCGAACTGGACGGCGCCCGCAGCGTGGACCGGATCGTGCGCGATCTGGCCGCGCGCTATGACGCGCCGGTGGACCAGATCGGCGGCGACGTGCGCGATTTCCTGACCGGGCTGATCGAACGGCGCATGGTCTTTGTCAGGGACAGTGCATGAAGGACCAGCAGCACCAGCCCCGCGACTTGGACGGCAACCCCGTCACCCCCGGCCTGCCCATGGCGATGCTGGCCGAGGTCACGCACCGCTGTCCGCTGGCCTGCCCCTATTGTTCGAACCCGGTCGATCTGGTCCGCGCGTCGCGCGAGATCGGCGCCGACGACTGGGGCCGGGTGTTCCGGCAGGCTGCCGATCTGGGCGTGCTGCAGGTGCACATCTCGGGCGGTGAACCCGGTGCGCGGCGCGATCTGGCGCAGATCGTGGGCCATGCGCGCGACGCGGGGCTGTACGTGAACCTGATCACCTCTGGCATCGGCATCACCCGTGACCGGCTGATCGAACTGGACCGCGCGGGCGTCGATCATGTCCAGCTGTCGCTGCAGGGCATCCGCCCGGACATGGCCGACCGGATCAGCGGCCATCCGGGGTCCTGGGACAAGAAGATGGCCTTCAGCGACTGGGTCACCGAGATCGGCTTTCCGCTGACCATCAACGCCGTCGTCCACCGCCAGAACATGGACCGCCTGCCCGACATGATCGATCTGGCCGAACGCCTTGGCGCCCGGCGGATCGAGGTGGCGACCGTCCAGTTCCACGGATGGGCCGACCGCAACCGCGGCGCGCTGATGCCCACGCGCGAACAGGCCGAATTCGCGCGACAGGTGGTCAACGCCGCCCGCGTCCGGCTGCGCGGACGGATGGTCATCGATTACGTCCCCGCCGATCACCATGCGGTCTATCCCAAGGCCTGCATGGGGGGCTGGGGCTCGACCGGGCTGAACGTCGGGCCTGATGGGACCGTGCTGCCCTGCCACGCCGCCCAGACCATCGACTGGATGCGCTTCGAGAACGTGCAGGAGCGGTCGCTGTCCGACATCTGGCACCTGTCCGACAGCTTCAACGCCTTCCGGGGCACGGCGTGGATGCCGGAACCCTGCCGCGGCTGCGACCGCAAGTCCGTCGATTTCGGCGGCTGCCGCTGCCAGGCGATGGCGCTGGCCGGCGACGCGCGGGCCACGGACCCGGTCTGTTCGAAATCTCCGCTGCATGCAGGGGTCGTGGCACGCGCCGAGGAGGACGCCGCCGCCACGACCACCGAATTCGTCTATCGGAGGATGTCCAAGGGAGGATGAGGCAATGAGACTGTGGCTGACCCTGACGGCGGCGCTGCCGGCCGCGCCCGCGATGGCGCAGGACAACGCGCTGCAACCATCGCCGACCTGGGAGGATCTGCGCGGGGCGGTGATGGATTTGGACAGCGATCCGCCGCAGGACGCGACGGTGCTGGACCTGGACGCACCGACCCGCGCCCATGACGCGGCCATCGTGCCCATCCGTCTGACGCAGGCGGCCGACGCTCCCGCCATCGACGCCCTGACCCTGGTCATTGACGAGAACCCTGCACCCGTCGCCGCCGAATACGCCTTTGGTCCCGCGCTGATGCCCCTGGATTTCGAGGTGCGCGTCCGGGTCGACAGCTATTCCGACGTCCGCGCCATCGCGACCCAGGCCGACGGCACGCAGATCATGGCCGGGCGCTTCGTCAAGGCCGCGGGCGGCTGTTCGGCACCGGCGGGCAAGGACATGGCCGCGACCAAGGCGACCATGGGCCAGATGCGCTGGCGCAGCGAGGTTCAGGACGGAGCGGAGATCGGCACGCTGATGATCCGGCACCCGAATTTTTCGGGCCTTCAGCGCGACCAAGTGACGCTGCTGAACATCCCGGCCCATTTCATCGACCGCCTGGACGTGCGCCAGGGTGACGCACTGCTGTTCTCGATGGCGGCGGGGATCTCGGTCAGCGAGGATCCGGTGTTCCGCTTTCGCTATCAACCGGATGGCCAGCCGATCAACGTCCGGGTCGAGGATACGGACGGCAATGTCTGGACCGAAAGCTTTCCGCCGGGCGAACGAACGGTCAACAAAAGCTAGATCGCCATCCGACTTTCGTCGCAGCATGGCGCTTGCTTTATGTGCACCCTGCCCTAGACTGCGGTCACGGCGGCACCCTTGAGGAGGGGTTGCAGCCGGCAGAACCCAGGGAGGAATGCCATGACAGCAGCCGCCATGCAGGCGCGTCCCGTGCCGTCAGCGCGACCCACCGCCGACCAGGTCCGCGAGATCCTGATCGTCGACGACCACCCGCTGATGTGCGATGCGCTGGCACTGACGCTGAAGATCAGCTTTGGCCTGAAGAATGTCCGCACCGCACGCAGCCTTGGCGCAGCGGTGGAACAGATCCGCGTGCAGGGTGCGCCCGACGCCGTGATCCTTGACTTGAACCTGCCCGACGCGCGCGGCGCCGAGGGCATCGTGACCCTGCGCCGCCAGCTTCCGGGCGTGCCGATCACCATGATCTCGGCCGATCTGGAGGGGGCTATGATCTCGACCGCGATGGCGGCCGGGGCGCAGGGCTATATCAGCAAGTCGCTGTCGCGCGAGGCGCTGGTCGACAGCCTGCGCCGCATGTGGGAGGGCGAGCACGTCACCCCCGACGGATACCAACCCGATCAGGACAGCGCGGACGACGACGCGAAGGCCGAACTGGCGCGGCGCTTTTCGTCGCTGACGCCGCAGCAGATGAAGATCCTGCGGCTGATCTGCAAGGGCAAGGCCAACAAGGAGATCAGCTACGAGCTGTCGATCGCCGAGGCCACGGTCAAGACCCACATCACGGCGATCATGTCCAAGATCAACGCCCGCCGCCGCACGCAGGCCGTGCTGCTGGCCAACTCGATCCGGCTGTTCGAGGCCGGCTGATGAACACCGACCCGGCTGCGATGGAGGGCGCATCCGGGCCGGTCGCTGTGCAGGCCGACCGCGGCGGGACCGACATGGTCCCGACCTTGCTGGACGGCCTGCGCGGCACCAATCCCGCCTTGGTCCTGCTGTTCGGCGCGCAGGCGGACGACCTGGCCGTGCTGCAGTCCGGGCTGGCCCCCCACCTGCCGCCCGATTGCGTGATCGCCGGATGCTCGTCCGCCGGAGAGATCGGGCCGCAGGGCTATGCCAGCGACAGCGTGGTGGCGATCGGGTTTCCCGCGCGCCATTTCCGCGCCGCGTCCCTGCTGCTGCCGGACCTTGCCGCGCTGCCGGTGTCGGAATGGATGGCGCAGCTGCGCCAGATGGCGCGCGATTTCGGCCCCGATCCGGCGCGGCACCTGTTCGGCCTTCTGCTGACCGATGGCCTGGCCGGACAGGAGGACGCGCTGGTCGCCACGCTGGACGCGGCCCTGCCCTCGGTCCCGGTGCTGGGGGGGTCGGCTGGCGACGGTCTGGATTTCCGCCGCACCTCGCTGCTTGCGCAGGGCGCCGTGCGGTCGGGCGTCGCGGTCTTCCTGTTGGTCGAGACCGACCTGACCATCCGCGAGGTCACGTTCGCCCATTTCAGCCCCACCCCCACCCGCGCGGTGGTCACCGCCGCCATTCCCGAAAAACGCCGCATCTTGGAGCTGAACGCCGAACCCGCGGCCCAGGAATATGCCCGCCTGACCGGGTTGCGCCGCGCCGACCTGACGCCCAGCGAATTTGCCCGCCACCCCCTGCTGCTGCGCATGGGCGGGCGCCATCACGTGCGTGCCATCAGCGCCATCACAGACGACGACGGCCTGTCGCTGATGTCGTCCATCGACACCGGCACGGTCCTGACCCTAGGCCGGTCCGAGGATCTGATCCAGGGGTTTTCCGACCTGCTGGAGGCGCTGCCCACGCCGCCGCTGATGGTGCTGGCCTTCGACTGCATCCTGCGCCGGCTGGCACTGGAACGCGCGGGGCTGACCGACCGGATGTCGGACCTGTACCGCCGTCACCGCGTTGCGGGGTTCAACACCTATGGCGAACAGCACAGCGGCATGCATGTGAACCAGACATTCGTGGGCCTGGCCTTCATGAGGTCCGATGATGTTGCGTGACGACGATCCGCCCGACCGGCAGATCGCCAAGCTGACCCGCATCAACGCCGTCCTGATCGACCGGATCGACCGGCTGGAAGAATCACGCGGGTCCGCATGGTCGATGTTCCAGGCCGCCGTCGCGCTGGAGCAGGAGGTGCTGGCCCGCACGCGTGACCTGGAACGCGCGATGGCCGACCTGTCGCAAAGAAACCGCGAACTGGCCGTAGCTCGCGCCCTGGCCGAGGAGGCGAACCGGTCCAAGACCCGTTTCCTGCGCGCGGCCAGCCACGACCTGCTGCAGCCCCTGTCGGCGGCGCGCCTGTTCCTGTCGGCGCTGACCGACACGCCGATGGACCCGCACCAGACCGAACTGACCGACCGGCTTGGCAGCGCCTTCGAATCGGTCGAACAGCTGATGCATGCGGTGCTGGACATCTCGCGGCTGGACAGCCAGCGGATCGAGTTCAACCGGCAGCCCGTGCCGCTGGACGACCTGTTCCGCAGGCTGGCCGCCGAATTCGCGCCCGTGGCGCAGGCCAAGGGGTTGCGACTGCGGTTCATGCCCACGACCGCGGTCGTGGACAGCGACCCGATCTTCCTGCGCCGCATCGCGCAGAACCTGGTGTCGAACGCGATCAAGTACACCCATCGCGGCGGCGTCGCGGTGGGTGCGCGGCGCAAGGGGGCGATGTGCTGGCTGTCGGTCTATGACACCGGGATGGGCATTCCCGCCGTGGACCGCAACCGCATCTTCGACGAGTTCCAGCGCCTGACCCATGACAGCGCGACGCCCGGCATGGGGCTGGGCCTGTCCATCGTGCGCCGGGCCTGCGCCAAGCTGGGCCATCCGATCAGCCTGTCGTCCGAGGCGATGCGCGGCACGGTGTTCCGCGTCGGCCTGCCCCTGGTGCAGGCGCTGTCGGACACACCGCGCCTTGCCGTCGCGCCGCTGCCCGCGCTGCGCGGCCGCGTGGCCCTGGTGGTCGAGAACGACCCCGAGATGCGCCGTGCCTATCAGATGATCCTGCGCGACCGGCTTGGCATGGTGCCCCGCATCGCCGGCGACACGGCCGAGGCGCTGGCCACGATGGGGGACGAACCCCCCGACGTGATCCTGGCCGATTACCACCTGGAGAACGGCGACACCGGGTTTGCCGCGATCGAGGCGCTGCGCGCCGCATCCGACCGGCCGGTGCCCGCGGTGATGGTGACGGCGCATCGCGATCCAGCGATTTCGCGGCGCTGCGCCGCCATGGGCATCCACCTGCTGGAAAAGCCCGTCAGTCCGCCAGACCTGGCCGAGATTCTAGGGCGTCTTCTGGCCTAAGACCAAGGGGGGATGCGGCCGCCGCCGGGGCTTGCGCCGCCGCCCGTCCCGCGCCCATCATGCCCCAACGTTTGGGAGGACGACCATGACCCGCGCCTTTGCACTTGCCCTGATGCTGGGGCTTGCCCCCCTGCCCCTGATCGCGGCCGAGGCCGGCGACGCGGTCTTTGCCGAACGGGGCCCCTGGGATCTGGGCGACAGGACGCTGGAATGGCAGATGACCGTCACGGGCCCGATGGCCGAAGGGTTCCGCCCGACCGAGGACGGCCGCATCACCCTGTCCCAGGACATCGACCCCAGCGATCAGCAACCGATCCTGGAGCTGACCCAGAAGGCCGGGCCGATCGACCGCACGATCGGGCCGTTCCCGATCTCTTCGGGTGATCCGGTCCTGACCTTCTTTCTGGAACAGACGACCCGCGACATGGCCGCGCTGACCGGCGGCAGCCCCTTCTATATCCGCAACCGCATGAAGGAGGCGCTGTTCCGGGGCGGAGAGGTCACGACCACCGACAACGGCATCACGGCCAGCTTTCAGCCCTTCATCGCGGACAAGAATGCAGAACGCATGCACGGCTTCCAGACGCTGACGCTGACCTTCGTGATGGCCGCGCCGGACGAGCCCATCCGCGAGCTGCGCGCCGAAACCGATGCCGCGGCGGGTTATCGCAACGAACTGGTGCTGCAATGATCCGCGCGGGCGCCTGTGCGCTGGCGCTGGCCCTGACGGCGGCCCCCGCATCGGCGCAGGCAGTGAACGATTATCCGACCAATGCGCGGGTCGAATACGCCTTTGCCTGCATGGCGACCAACGGGCAGACGCGCGACATGCTGGACCGCTGTTCTTGTGCGATTGACCGCATCGCCGAGGTGCTGCCCTATGCCGATTACGTCGGCGCGGAAACCATCCTGCGGATGCGCCAGACCACCGGAGAGCGGTCCGGCATGTTCCGCGGCATGGCCGCCCTGACCGAGACCGTGGCCACCCTGCGCCGCGCCGAGGCCGAGGCCGAGATCATCTGCTTCTGACCGCCGCGCGTCACAGCGACAGGCCGATTCCGGCGCCGGCCGCCAGCGCCAGCAGCGCGACCAGCCACAGCGGCACCGGCGGGCGGGCCTGGATCAGCGTCAGCCGCGTCTCCTCGGGATGGGCGCGTTCCCACAGGGCGCGCTCGATCATGCGCGGCAGCAGCGGGCCATAGCGGCCCACGGTCTGCGCGATCTGGGTCAGGTCGCTGATCGCGGCCTTGGGACCGACGCTGGCCTTGATGTAATCCGACACGACCGGCTTGGCCGCGTCCCAGATGTTCAGGTTCGGGTCCAGCGACCGGGCCACGCCCTCGACCACGACCATGGTGCGCTGCAGCAGGATCAGCTCGGTCCGGGTCGGCATGCCGAAGCGCTCGGTCACCTCGAAGAGGTAGGACAAGAGGTTGCCCATGCTGATGCGGCTGGCATCGGCGCCGAAGATCGGCTCTCCCACGGCGCGCAGGGCGCGGGCGAAGGCGGCCTCGTCGCGGTCGCGGGGGACGTATCCGGCCTCGAAATGCACGCGGGCCACTAGGCGGTAGTCGCGCTGGATGAAGCCGTAGAGGATCTGGGCATAGACCCGGCGGGTATACTCGTCGATCTCTCCCATGATGCCGAAATCATAGGCGATGATGTCGCCGTTCGCCGCGACCTTCAGATTGCCGTGATGCATGTCGGCATGGAAGAACCCGTCGCGCAACGCATGCGACAGGAACAGCTGGATCACCCGGCGCGCCAGGTCGGTCGTGTCATGGCCCGCCGCGATCAGCGCCTCGCGGTCGCCCATCGGCAGCCCCTCGGCCCAGTCCGCCGTCAGCACGCGGCGCGAGGACAGCGCCCAATGCGGCCGCGGGATCTGAAAGCCCGCATCGCCGGCCGTGTTCTCGGCGAACTCGGATGCGGCGGCGGCCTCCAGGCGCAGGTCCTGTTCGCCGGTGACGGTCTTCTCGAAATGGCTGACCACGTCGCGGGGGCGCAGGCGGCGCGTGCCGGGCGAGACCAGCTCGATCAGACGCGCGCCGAAGTGGAACGCGTCGATGTCGCGCCGGAAGGCCGCGCCGATGCCGGGACGCACGACCTTGACCGCGACCTCGCGCCCCGTCTCGCGCACGCGGGCCCGGTGGACCTGGGCGATGGAGGCCGCGGCGACGGGTTCGGAGAATTCGCTGAACAGCTGATCGACGGGGGCGCGCAGCTCCGCCTCGATGGCGGTCTTGGCGATGTCGGTCGGAAAGGGCGGCAGGCGGTCCTGCAGCATGCGCAGCTGTCCGGCCATCTCCGGGCCCACGACATCGGCGCGCGTCGACAGGATCTGGCCGAACTTGATGTAGGCCGGCCCCAGGGCGGTGATGGCGCGGGTGATGGGCGGCAGGGTCGGATCGCCCTTGTAGCCCAGCCAGCGGAAGGGCCAGCCCAGGACCCGCGCGGCCAGCCGCAGGCGCATGGGCGCATCGACCGCGTCCAGCACCGCGGCCATGGCGCCGGTGCGTTCGAACGTGGCGCCTGTGCGGATCAGCCGCAAGATGTTGTGGGGTCCGCGCATCGCCCTACAATTTCCAGCCGGAATGCAGGGCGGCGATGCCCATCGACAGGTTGCGCCACTGCACCCGGCCAAAGCCCGCATCGCGGATCAGGGCGGCAAAGCTGTCCTGGTCGGGAAACTTGCGGATCGATTCGACCAGGTATTGATAGCTGTCGCGATCCCCCGTCACCGCCTGCCCCATGGCCGGGATCACGTTGAAGCTGTAGCGGTCATAGGCCCATTGCATCGCGGGCACCGGGATCTGGCTGAATTCCAGCACCACCAGGCGGCCGCCGGGCTTCAGCACGCGGTACGCCTCGCGCAGCGCATCGGGGATGCGCGTCACGTTGCGGATGCCGAAGCTGATCGTGTAGCGGTCGAAGCTGTCGTCGGCGAAGGGCAGCGCCATCGCGTCGCCCGTGACCCAGGCCAGCCGGTCGGCGCGGTCCACGGCCTCGGCGCGCTTGCGCCCCTCGACCAGCATGGATTCGGTCATGTCGCAGACGGTGACCCGCGCGCCCGGCGCCCGGTCCAGGAACCGGAAGGCCACGTCGCCCGTGCCCCCCGCCACGTCCAGCAGGTGCTGCCCGTCGCGCGGCGCCAGCCAGTCCATCAGCGCGGTCTTCCAGACGCGGTGGATGCCGACGCTCATCAGGTCGTTCATCACGTCGTATTTCGAGGCGACCGAGGAGAAGACCTGATGGACCATGCCGGCCTTCTGATCCTCGTGCACGGTCTGAAAGCCGAAATGGGTCTGCCTGTTGTCCGTCATGCGCTTGCCGTTTGCCTGTTCCATTGCCAGATAGGTCCGGCGTGCCGCGCGCACAATGCGACGAAAGGAACCCGATTGCCAGAACTGCCGGAAGTCGAGACCGTCCGCCGCGGCCTGCTGCCCCACCTGGAGGGCGCGCGCATCGCCCGCGCCCAGATCAACCGCCCAGACCTGCGCTGGCCGCTGCCGGTGGACCTGATGCAGGTGCTGACCGGCGCGCGCGTCACCGCGCTGCGGCGGCGGTCGAAATACCTGCTGGCCGACCTGGAGGGGCGCGGCACGGTCCTGTGGCATCTGGGCATGTCGGGCCGCATGCTGGTCCAGGGCGCGGGCCTGGGCGAGTTCCACCGTGATCCGGGCGTCCACGCGCGCCACGACCATGTCGTGCTGACCACCGATGCGGGAACGACCGTGACCTTCAACGACGCACGCCGCTTCGGCATGGTCGACCTGATCCGCGAGGGCGCGTCCCATCCGCTGCTGGATCATCTGGGGCCCGAGCCCTTCGATCCGGTCTTCGACGCGGATTACCTGCGCGCGGCCTTCGCCGGTCGGCGGGTGCCGGTGAAACAGGCGCTGCTGGACCAGCGCATCGTGGCGGGGCTGGGCAACATCTATGTCAGCGAATCGCTGTGGCGGGCGGGGATCGATCCGCGGCGGGCGGCGGGACGGATCGGCGCGCCGCGCATCGCGGCCCTGGTGGGGCATGTCCGCGACGTTCTGACCGACGCGATCGCTGCGGGCGGATCGTCCCTGCGCGACCATCGCCAGGCCAGCGGGGAGCTGGGCTATTTCCAGCACAGCTTCCGCGTCTATGACCGCGCGGGCCAGCCCTGCCTGCGCGACGGCTGCCCCGGCACCATCGCGCGGATCGTGCAGTCGGGGCGGTCGTCCTTCTGGTGTCCGACCTGCCAGCGGTGAACCGTTGGACGGCTGCGCGGGGCTCTGCTAGGACGGGGGCCACGCAATCTGCCAACGAGGTCCAAGCCCCATGGCCTACGAAACCATCATCGTGGAGATCGAGGACGAGGTCGCCCTGATCCGGCTGAACCGTCCCGAGGCGCTGAACGCGCTGAACGGCGCCCTGCTGGACGAGCTGTCGACCGCGCTGTCGGAGGCCGACCGCAACGACAAGGTCCGCTGCATCGTCCTGACCGGCAGCGAGAAGGCCTTCGCCGCCGGCGCCGACATCAAGGAGATGTCCACGAAGACCTATGTCGAGGTCTATGAGGAGGACCTGTTCGGCGCCCAGATCGAGGCGATCACCCGCGTGCGCAAGCCGATCATCGCCGCCGTCAGCGGATACGCCCTGGGCGGCGGCTGCGAGCTGGCCATGGTCTGCGACTTCATCATCTGCGCCGAGAACGCCAAGTTCGGCCAGCCCGAGATCAACCTGGGCGTCGTCGCGGGCATCGGCGGCACGCAGCGCCTGACCCGGTTCGTGGGCAAGTCCAAGGCCATGGACATGAACCTGACCGGCCGCTTCATGGACGCCGCAGAGGCCGAGCGGTCCGGTCTGGTCAGCCGCGTCGTGCCCACCCCCAAGCTGATTCCCGAGGCGATGGCCGCCGCGCGCAAGATCGCTGAAAAGTCCCAGATCGCCACCAAGACCGTCAAGGAGGCCGTGAACCGCGCCTATGAGACGACGCTGCGCGAGGGTCTGCTGTTCGAGCGCCGGTCCTTCCATGCGCTCTTCGCGACCGAGGACCAGAAGGAGGGCATGGCCGCCTTCCTGGAAAAGCGCGAGGCGCAGTTCCGCGACAGATAAGGGTTTTCTTTTCGGCAAGGCTGGCCTATACGCCCCGACTTACATGCGTGTGGGCCCGCTTTGGCAAGAATCATGTCCGTCCCGAACAGGGACGGCGCCATGGGGCTTTTGCACGTTCGAAATTTAGACATGCAACTGACCCGATAGGAAGACACCCATGGCCAACACGCCCCAGTCCAAGAAACGCGCCCGCCAGATCGAACGTCGCACCGACGTCAACAAGGCCCGTCGTTCGCGCATCCGCACCTATATCCGCAAGGTCGAAGAGGCCATCGCCTCGGGCAATGCCGATGCGGCCGCGCTGGCGCTGAAGACCGCGCAGCCCGAACTGATGCGCGGCGTGACCAAGGGCGTCGTGCACAAGAACACCGCGTCGCGCAAGATCTCGCGCCTGGCGGCCCGCGTGAAGGCGCTGTCGGCCAACTGATCCACAGGCCCCACGGGGCCCTGAGATAAGCGTTCCACGCCCTTCGGGGCACCGGAATACAGCATCGGGTGCAGGCGAAAGCCCTGCGCCCGATTTGCGTTTCTGCACCTGCGACATTTTGAAAAATCGAACGAATTCAAGCAATTCGGAAAATTGTTAATCGAGTCAAAGGCATCGCAGATTCGCTTGGACCAAGTTGCTGTCAAGCGCAGAGTTCGGTTGCAGCTATCCACAAGCTGGGGCTAGTTTCCTCCTTGCGATTCACGTCGCTTGGGGACGGGCCGGGCCCTGTGGACAGATCTTCGGATCCGTCCGGGACGACGGCCGGGCCGCGAAGAACACCTCTTCCGCCTTCGGGTTCACGACATCCGGCTGCCACCGGGTGTCCGGGGACCTGTGTCCAGGACCGAAAACGGGCTGATGCCCCTTGATCGACCGCGTTCGCGGTCGCGGGGGCAGCGTTTTTGCGTGCCACCCGGATGACGTGAATTCTGTCCCGTCGGATCAACCGGCGGGGATTGGGGACAGACGGGAAACGGGACGATGATGGACAAGATCTGGGGTCAGGCATGCGCCGAGCTGGAACAGAGCGTGGGGCCGAACAACTACAACCACTGGATCAAGCCGCTGCGCCTGATGGCGATCGACGACGGGGCCGCGCGATTCGTCAGCCCGACGCGCTTCATCTCTGACTGGGTCGGGCGTCACTTTGCCAAGGACATCATGGCGGTGCTGACCCGACATGGCGCCCCGGTCGAGCGTCTGCGCTTTGACGTGGGCAGCGCCGCGGCGCGCCCCTCGGCCCAGGCCGCCGCCCCCGCGGGCCAGCCGGCCGAGGCGCCGACCACCCGCGCCGCCCGCACCGATCTGGGCGCGCCGCTGGACAGCCGCTTCACCTTCGGGAACTTCATCGTCGGCAAGCCGAACGAGCTGGCCCATGCCGCCGCCCGCCGCGTGGCCGAGGGGGGGCCCGTCGGTTTCAACCCGCTGTTCCTCTATGGCGGCGTGGGCCTGGGCAAGACGCACCTGATGCACGCGATCGCGCATGACTATCAGGCGCGCCACCCGTCGGCGCAGGTCCTGTACCTGTCGGCCGAACAGTTCATGTACCGCTTCGTGCAGGCGCTGCGCGAAAGCTCGATCATGGACTTCAAGAGCATGTTCCGGAACGTGAACATGCTGATGGTCGACGACGTGCAGTTCATCGCCGGCAAGGACAGCACCCAGGAAGAATTCTTCCACACGTTCAACGCGCTGGTCGACCAGGGCAAGCAGATCGTGATCTCGGCCGACCGCGCGCCCGCCGAGATCAAGGGCCTTGAGGAACGCATCAAGTCGCGCCTGTCCTGCGGCCTGATCGTGGACCTGCACCCGACGACGTATGAGCTGCGCCTGGGCATCCTGCAGTCCAAGACGCAGGCCTTCCGCGCCCAGCAGCCCGACTTGGAGATCGGCGCGGGCGTGCTGGAGTTCCTGGCGCATCGCATCACCACCAACGTCCGCGTCCTGGAAGGCGCGCTGCAGCGCCTGTTCGCGCATGCAAGCCTGCTGCGCCGCGAGATCACGCTGGAGGTGGCGCAGGAATGCCTGGCCGACATCCTGCGGACCAATGACCGCAAGATCAACATCGACGACATCCAGCGCAAGGTGGCCGAGCATTACAACATCCGCCTGGCCGACATGATGGGTCCGAAACGCGCGCGCAACGTCGCCCGGCCCCGCCAGATCGCGATGTACCTGTCCAAGCAGCTGACCAGCCGCTCCCTCCCCGAGATCGGCCGCCGCTTCGGCGGACGCGACCACACCACGATCATGCACGGCGTGCGCAAGATCGAGGAGCTGTTGGTCGAGGACAGCGCCATGGTCGAGGACATCGCCGTGCTGAAGCGGATGCTGGAAGCCTGATCACGAAAATCTTGTGACTGCCCGCGCGGGCGGCTACACATCAGGTCCGGCAGGGGCCGCAGAGCCATGGGACAGGGGAAACTGATGAAATTCTCGATCGAGCGCGCCGTTCTGGTCAAGGCCGTGTCGCAGGCCCAGTCGGTCGTGGAACGCCGCAACACCATCCCGATCCTGGCCAACGTGCTGATCGAGGCCACCCCCGAAGGCGTCAGCTTCCGGGCCACCGACCTGGACACCGAGGTCGTGGACCGCGCCGTGGCGCAGGTCGAACGCCCCGGCGCCACCACCGTCAGCGCCGTGATGCTGAACGAGATTGCGCGCAAGCTGCCCGACGGCGCCTTGGTCCAGCTGGCCAGCAACGACGCCTCGGGGCGGCTGTCGGTCCAGGCCGGGCGCTCGTCCTTCAGCCTGGCGACCCTGCCGCGGGCCGATTTCCCGGTCATGGCCACCAGCGAATACAGCGCGAACTTCAAGGCGCCCGCATCGGTGCTGCGCCGGCTGTTCGACAAGTCGAAATTCGCGATCTCGACCGAGGAGACGCGGTACTATCTGAACGGCGTCTACATGCACGTGGCCCAGTCCGAGGACGGCCCCGTCCTGCGCTGCGTGGCGACCGACGGGCACCGCCTGGCCCGGATCGACGCGCCCCTGCCTGCGAACGCGGATGCGATGCCGGGCGTGATCGTGCCCCGCAAGACCGTCGGAGAGCTGCGCAAGCTTCTGGACGACGACGAGGCCGAGATCGCCGTGTCGGTCAGCGAGACCAAGGTCCGCTTTGCCACGCCCACGATCACGCTGACCTCCAAGGTCATCGATGGGACGTTCCCCGATTACAGCCGCGTGATCCCGCAGGGCAACGCCCGCAAGCTTGAGGTGGACGCCGCCGACTTTGCCCGTGCGGTCGACCGCGTGGCGACCGTCAGCAGCGAACGTTCGCGCGCGGTCAAACTGTCGCTGGACGCGGACCGGCTGGTCCTGTCGGTCAACGCCCCCGACGCCGGCGCCGCCGAGGAGGAGCTGATCGTGGCCTATGCCGACGAGCCGCTGGAGATCGGCTTCAACGCCAAGTACCTGCAGGAGATCGCGGGCCAGGTCGATCGCGACAATGCGGTGTTCCTGTTCAACGGCTCGGGCGACGCCGCCCTGATCCGCGAGGGCAGCGATCTCAGCGCGGTCTATGTCGTCATGCCGATGCGCGTGTGACACTGACGGCGCTGCGGCTGTCCCAGTTCCGGTCCTGGCCGCGGCTGGACCTGTCGCTGGACGCCCGCCCCCTGGCGATCCATGGGCCGAACGGGTCCGGCAAGACGAACATCCTGGAAGCGCTGTCCATGCTGGCGCCGGGCCGCGGTCTGCGCGCGGTGGCCGCCCCCGATCAGGCGCGGATGGGCCCCGATGCGGGCTGGCGCCTCCGCGCCACGCTTGGCGATCACGCGGTCGAGACCGCGGCGCCCCCCGGCCAACCCCGCCATGTCATCCTGGACGACAAGCCCGTGACCCAGACCGCGCTGGCCCGGCTGGTGCGGGTCATTTGGCTGGTGCCCGCGATGGACCGGTTGTGGTCGGACGCACCCGAAGGGCGGCGGCGGTTCCTGGACCGGGTGACCCTGTCGCTGATGCCCGACCACGCGGACCTGGCGCTGGCCTATGACAAGGCCATGCGTGAACGCAACCGCCTGCTGCGCGATCAGATCGGCGATCCCGGCTGGTACCGCGCACTGGAGACGCAGATGGCCGAGGCCGGCGCGGGCCTGACCCGCAACCGCCAGGCGGCGCTGTCCGCCATCATGGCCGCGCAGGACGGCGGCACGGATTTTCCGGCCGCCCGCCTGACCCTGCTGGCCCAGGACGGCTTTGCCGACGATGCCGACTCCGCCAGCATCGCCGCGCGCCTGGCCGCGACGCGCCACCGCGACATGGCCGCCGGGCGGACGCTGACAGGGGCGCATCGGGCCGATCTGGGCGCCAGCTGGGGGCCGCAGGACATGCCCGCTGCGCAGTCCTCGACCGGAGAGCAGAAGGCATTGCTGTTGTCGCTGATCCTGGCCAATGCGCGGGCGCTGTCGGATCAACCGGTCCTGCTGCTGCTGGACGAGGTCGCGGCGCATCTGGACGCTGACCGGCGCGCGGCCCTTTACGACCGCATCACCGACCTGCCCGCCCAGACCCTGCTGACCGGAACGGGGCCGGAACTGTTCGACGCCTTCGGCCCGCGCGCGCGCAGCCTGGCCGTGACCAAGACCGACGGCGCCTCTGCGGCATGCGAGGCCGCATGACGCTGAGCGTGCAGGCGATCTGGCTGTATGCGGGCGCGCTGGCGGCGATCTGGCTGACGCCCGGCCCGGTCTGGGTGGCGATCATGGCGCGGGGCCTGTCGTCCGGTTGGGCGGGGGTCTGGCCGCTGGCGCTTGGGGTGGCGATTGGGGACATGATCTGGCCTCTGATCGCGATCTTCGGCCTGACGCTGCTGGTGGGCGATCAGGCGGCCCTGCTGTCGGTCCTGCGCTGGATCGCGGTCGCGGTCTTTCTGGGCATGGGCATCGGGCTGCTGCGCCACGCCGGGCAGGCCGTGGACAGCGACAGCCGCCTGACCCGGCGTGGTGGGTGGGCGGGCTTCAGCGCGGGCCTGCTGGCCATTGCCGGCAACCCCAAGGCGGCGCTGTTCTATGTCGGCGTGCTGCCCGGTTTCTTCGACGTGGCGCGGCTGACCGGGCGCGATGTCGCGGTGATCGTGGGGATGTCGGGGGCCATTCCTTTCCTGCTGAACCTGGGCATGGGCGCCACGCTGGCCGCGCTGCGTGCCCGTCTGGCGACCCCCGCGGGGCTGCGGCGGATGAACCTGGCATCGGGCTGGCTGCTGATTTTCGTGGGGCTGGTGCTGGGTGCGGGCCAGATCTGGGCAGGCCGGGCATAAAACCCGCCGACGGGGCCGAAAAACCCAGCCAAAGCCGTGACTTTGCCCCTGCGAAGGCCTATATCAAGACATGACGAACAGAAAGCCCGACGCATGACCGACACCGCCGCCCAACCCGCTTTGTACGACGCCGATTCCATCAAGGTTCTCAAGGGTTTGGACGCCGTGCGAAAGCGTCCCGGCATGTATATCGGCGATACCGACGACGGGTCCGGCCTGCACCACATGGTCTATGAGGTCGTGGACAACGGCATCGACGAGGTCCTGGCCGGCCATGCCGACTTCGTGCAGGTCAAGATCCATGCCGACAGCAGCGTCAGCGTGCGCGACAACGGGCGCGGCATCCCGGTCGACATGCATGCCGGAGAAGGCGTCAGCGCGGCCGAGGTCATCATGACCCAGCTGCATGCGGGCGGAAAGTTCGACCAGAACAGCTACAAGGTGTCGGGCGGCCTGCACGGCGTAGGCGTGTCGGTCGTGAACGCCCTGTCCGACTGGCTGGAGCTGCGCATCTGGCGCAACGACAAGGAGCACTTCGTCCGGTTCGAGCGCGGCGACACCGTCAAGTCGCTGGTCGTGGTGGGCGATGCGCCGGGTGAAAGCGGGACCGAGGTGCGCTTCATGGCCTCGGCCAAGACCGTGCATCCGGACGGGACCTTCAGCAACCTGGACTATAGCTTCAAGACGCTGGAGAACCGCCTGCGCGAGCTGGCCTTCCTGAACAGCGGCGTGCGCATCATCCTGGAGGACGAGCGTCATGCCGAGGTCCAGAAGACCGAGCTGTTCTACGAGGGCGGCGTCAAGGAATTCGTGAAATACCTGGACCGGTCCAAGACCGCCGTCATGCCCGAGCCGATCTTCATCACCGGAGAGAAGGGCGGCATCGGCGTCGAGGTCGCGATGTGGTGGAACGACAGCTATCACGAGACCGTCCTGCCCTTCACCAACAACATCCCGCAGCGGGACGGCGGCACGCACATGGCAGGTTTCCGCGGCGCCCTGACCCGCGTGATCGGCAAATACGCGCAGGACAGCGGCATCGCGAAGAAGGAAAAGGTCGACTTCACCGGCGATGACGCGCGCGAGGGGTTGACCTGCGTGCTGTCTGTCAAGGTGCCCGATCCCAAATTCTCCAGCCAGACCAAGGACAAGCTTGTCTCCAGCGAGGTCCGTCCGGCGGTCGAGGGGCTGGTCGGCGAGAAGCTTGCAGAGTGGTTCGAGGAGAACCCGACCGAGGCCCGCCAGATCGTCGGCAAGATCATCGAGGCCGCCTTGGCCCGCGAGGCGGCGCGCAAGGCGCGCGAGCTGACGCGGCGCAAGACGGCGATGGACGTGGCATCCCTGCCCGGCAAGCTGGCCGATTGCCAGGAGAAGGACCCGGCGCTGTCCGAGCTGTTCATCGTCGAGGGGGATTCGGCCGGCGGTTCGGCAAAACAGGGCCGCTCGCGCCAGAACCAGGCCGTCCTGCCGCTGCGCGGCAAGATCCTGAACGTGGAACGCGCGCGGTTCGACCGGATGCTGGGCAGCGACCAGATCGGCACGCTGATCACCGCGCTTGGCACAGGGATCGGGCGTGACGAGTTCAGCCTGAAGAAGCTGCGCTACCACAAGATCGTCATCATGACCGACGCCGACGTCGACGGCGCGCATATCCGTACGCTGCTGCTGACGTTCTTCTTCCGGCAGATGCCGGAGCTGATCGAGGGCGGGCATCTCTATATCGCGCAGCCGCCGCTCTACAAGGTCGGGCGCGGCCGGTCCGAGGTCTATCTGAAGAACGAGGCCGCGCTGGAGGATTACCTGATCCAGCAGGGCGTGGAAGGAGCATCCCTGCGCCTGGCCTCGGGCGAGGAGATCACCGGCAACGACCTGGCCCGCGTGGTCGAGGAGGCGCGGGTGGCACGCCGCGTCCTGCGCGCCTATCCGACCCACTACCCGCCCCACATCACCGAACAGGCCGCGATCGCCGGGGCACTGGTTCCCGGCCGCATCGACCAGGACGCCCAAGGCGTGGCCACCGACATCGCCGCCCGCCTGGACCAGATCGCCGAGGAGTACGAGCGCGGCTGGCAGGGACGCCCGACCCAGGATGCCGGCATCCGCCTGTCGCGCACCCTGCGCGGGGTCGAGGAGAACCGCACCCTGGACGGCCAGATGCTGCGCAGCGGCGAGAGCCGCAGGCTGGGCGAGATGACCCAGGCCCTGCAGGATATCTATGCCAAGCCCGCGCGCCTCATCCGCAAGGATCGCGACCAGCCGATCCACGGCCCCCTGGGCCTGCTGCAGGCGGTGTTCCTGGAGGGCGAGAAGGGCCTGTCCCTGCAGCGCTACAAGGGACTGGGAGAGATGAACCCCGAGCAGCTGTGGGAAACCACGCTGGACCCCGTCGCACGCACCATGCTCCAGGTCCGCATCGAGGACGTGGCCGAGGCCGAGGACCTGTTCACCAAGCTGATGGGCGACGTCGTCGAACCTCGCCGCGAGTTCATCCAGCAGAACGCCCTGAACGTCGAGAACCTGGATACCTGAACGGCCCATGTTGCCCAAAGGTCACTGTCCATGCCCGTCACCGCGTGCAGGAACAGGGGCCAATGCGCGTTTTAATTGATCTTGGGCCGATTCTCTGCGCTGGATTGACCGGATATCATTTGCAGATCGGGCGCAGCCGGTGGGCGTGCCCCAGCTTTTCAGGAGTATCCCCCATGCGCCTCTTCGCTCTCTCCTCCGTCTCGGCCCTGGTCCTGGGGGCGGGCGCTGCCCTTGCCGGGGGCGTGGTGTCGCCCGTCGTCGACGTGGCACCGGTGACGGTGACACCCGTGGCGCCGATCGCCTCGGCATGGGGCGGCGCCTATATGGGCGGGTCGCTCGGCTATATCTTCGACACCGAGGATCAGGTGGGTTTCTCCGAGGTCATCGACGGTGAGGATGTGGGCCTGATCGGCGGGCTGGGTGATGTCGGCATCTCCGGCGCAACCGCAGGTCTGCAGCTGGGCTATCGCTGGCAGCGCGGCAACTGGGTCTTCGGTCCTGAACTGGGCGTCGAGTTCGGCTCGGTCGACGAAAGCATCGACATCGGCGATCCGCTGCTGGGCCGCGTCGAGAGCGAGATGAAGAACATCGCCACCCTGGTCATCAAGACCGGCTATGCGGTTAACCCGCAGACGCTGGTCTATGGCACCCTGGGCGTCGCCCGCGGTGATTTCGACTATACGCTGAGCACGGGCGACTTCTCGCAGACGCGCGGCTTCACCGCGACGGGTGCCGCGGGCGGCTTGGGCGTGGAGCGCATGATCAACCCGCGCACGTCGATCTTCGCAGAATACCAGTACCGCGATTTCGGCAACGAGCGGGTGGAATTCTCGGATGGGATCGACACCCTCTCGACCCGCGCCAGCATGACCATGAGCAGCGTCAAGATCGGCGCGAACTTCCGCTTCTGATCCCACCACTCAGGATGACGGGGGCCGGCCGCGATGCGTGCCGGCCCTTTTTCATGCGCGGCGACGCATGCCCACCGGCACCGGCAGGGCGCGCGCCCCGCAGGCGATTGCCAGCCCCTGCGGCACCAGCGCGGCCAGCGCCCTGTCCGTGACCTCCAGCCCGCCGGTATAGGCACCGAACGCGGGCAGGATCAGGTGGTCGCGGCCGACCAGGAAACACCGCCGCCGCTGGCCCGCCAGCCGGATGCAGGGGTGGTAATGGCCCGACACGTCCGGCCCCTGACCGGCCTCGTGGCGCAGGATCAGGCCGTCGTGCAGGTCCGCCGCGGTATCGCCGGGCAGGCGGGGACAGATCGCCCCGGGGTCGTGGTTGCCGCTGACCCAGATCCAGCGCCGGCCCTGGGCCATCGTGCGCAGCCGGTCGCAGACATCGTCAGGCAGCGCGCGCCCCGCCGCGTCGTCGTCGAACCCGTCCCCCAGGCTGACGACCACCGCAGGATCGGTCGCTGCGATCTCCGCCTGAAGGCGGTCCAGCGTCTCCAGCGTCTCATAGGGGGGCAGCAGGGCACCCCCGCGCCGCGCCATGCGTTCGGATTTGCCCAGATGCAGGTCGGCCACGATCAGCCAGCGCCGTTCCGGCCAGAACAGCGCACCGGTGGCCCGCGCCTGCAACGCCTGTCCGTCGAAATCGAAAGGGTGGAACGTCACGAAAGCCCTGCCTCTGCCATCAATGCCGCAGCCTCCGCCTCTGCCATGCGCTCGCGGCCCTGGCCGGCGATGGGCACGCGGCCCAGTTCCAGCATCAGCGGCGCGGCCAGGGGGGACACGCGATCCAGCATGCGGTGGTTCAGGCGGTCGGTGCGGTCCAGCATTTCCTCGATCCGGCCGAAATCCACAAGCCCCCGGCTGGCCTCGGCCGCGGTGATGCGCAGCATCAGGTGGTCCGGATCGTACTTGCGCAGCGTGTCGTACAGGATGTCGCTGGAAAACGTCGCCTGCCGCCCCGACTTGCGCGCGCCCGGCAGGTTGCGCTGGATCAGCCCCGCGATGGTCGCCACGTTGCGAAAGCTGCGCTTCATCACCGCATTGCTGGCCAGCCAGTCGCCCAGCCCCTCGCGCAGGCCGTCGCGATCCAGCAAAGGCGCGGGGTCGGTCACCGGGTCCAGCGACCAGATCAGCAGGGCGTAATCGGTGGCCAGGAACCCCAGGGGGGCCAGCCCAGCCTCCTCCATCAGCCGGGTCATCAGCAGGCCCAGGGTCTGCAGCGCGTTGCGCCCGGCAAAGCCGTAGACCGCCAGATGCCAGCGTCCTTGGTGGGGGAACGCCTCGGTCAGCAGGGTGCCGGGGCGCGGCAGGGTGCTGACGCGGGCCTGCAGCGCCAGCCAATCGCGGGTATCAGTGGGCAGGCCTGCATGGGCCGCCGGATCGCCGATCAGCGCCAGAACCCGATGGGATAGCTGCGTCGATGTGGCCAGCTTCATGCCCGAGAACGTGGCGATGCGGGGCTCCTTGGAGGGCTGTTTCGTGACCTCGACCACCATCTCGCGCAGCGCGTCGTATCGCACCGTCTGCCCGCCGATCAGGAAGGTGTCGCCCGGTGCCAGGGTCGCGGCGAACCCTTCCTCGACCTCGCCCAAGGGGGCGCCGCCGCGTCCGCGAAAGCGGACCTTCAGCATCTCGGCCTCAACGATGGTGCCGATGTTCATGCGCAGGTTTCGCGCCGCGCGCGGGTCGCGCAGGCGCCACAAACCATCGCGTTCCATCAGCCGCTGCCAGCGGTCATAGGCCCGCAGCGCATAGCCGCCGGTGGCTGCGAACGCGACGCAGTCATCGAAATCGGCGCGGGACAGGTCACGATAGGGCCCGGCAGTGCGGACCTCCGCGAACAGCCCATCGGCGTCAAAAGGCCCCGCGCAGGCGGTCAGCAGGATATGCTGGCACAGCACGTCCAGCGGCCCCGGCCCCCGATCGTCGCCGTCCAGATCGCGTTCGCGCACGGCCTGCAGGGCGGCCACGCATTCGATCACCTCGAAGCGGTTTGCGGGCACGATCCGCGCCCGCGACGGCGCGTTATAGCGGTGGTTCGCGCGCCCGATCCGCTGGACCAGCCGCTTGACATTGCGCGGCGCGCCGACCTGGATCACCAAATCGACCGCGCCCCAGTCGATGCCAAGATCTAAGCTGCCGGTCGCCACCACGGCGCGCAATTCGCCCGCGGCCATCGCGGCCTCGGTCTGGGCGCGGGCCTCGCGCGACAGACTGCCGTGATGCAGTCCGATGGGCAGGTTCGCGTCATTGGCGGCCCACAGCGCCTGAAAGAACAGCTCGGCCTGGGCGCGGGTGTTGATGAAGATGATCGTGGTCGTGGCCTGCGCCACGGCCTCCAGCACGTCCGGCACGGCGTAATGCCCGCCCGCGCCGGCCCAGGGCGGGGCCTTGGCGGTGGGCAGCATGGCGATATCGGGGTCGGGGCCGGGATCGGCGTGGATCACGGTGGCGCCGCCCATGAAGCGGGCCAGCCGCGACGGGTCCTCGACCGTGGCCGATAGGCCCGTGACCTGCAGGTCGGGCGCCAGCGCGCGCAGCCGCGACAGGGCCAGCATCAGCTGATCGCCGCGCTTGTTCTCGGCCAAGGCATGCAGCTCGTCCAGCACCACCCGGCGCAGGCCCCCAAAGATCGCGGGCGCCTGTTCATAGGACAGCATCAGGGCCAGCGATTCCGGCGTGGTCAGCAGGATGTCGGGCGGGTCCATGCGCTGGCGGGCGCGCTGGCTGGCGCGGGTGTCGCCGGTGCGGTCCTCGATGCGGATGTCCAGGCCCAGATCGGCGACCGGACGCGACAGATTGCGCGCGATATCCGCCGTCAGCGCCTTCAAGGGCGAGACGTACAGCGTGTGCATCCCCCGATGCGGCGCGGTCAGATCGACCAGCGAGGGCAGGAACCCCGCCAGCGTCTTGCCGCCCCCGGTCGGCGCGATCAGCAGGCTGTCCTCCCTGGCCTCCAGCAGGGCCAGCTGATGCGGATGCGGCTGCCAGCCCTGCCGGGAGAACCAGTCCTGGAACGCGGGGGGCAGCGTCACGGGATCATGTCCTTCAGCGTCTGCAGCCGGTCGGCCTCGGCGGCGGGCTTGTCCCATCGGATGCGGCTGATGCGGGGAAAGCGCATCGCGACCCCGGACTTGTGGCGCGGAGAGGCGTTCAGCCCCTCGAACGCGACCTCCAGCACCAGCTTGGGCGCAACGGAGCGCACGGGGCCAAAGCGTTCGGTGGTGTTGTTCCGAACGAACCGGTCCAATTCTCGCAGCTCTTCATCGGTGAAGCCGAAATAGGCCTTGCCGACGGGCACCAGCACCTCCCCGTCCCACAGGCCGAAGGTGAAATCGCTGTAGAAGCCCGACCGCTTGCCATGCCCGCGCTGCGCATAGAGCATCACCGCATCCACCACCATCGGGTCGCGTTTCCACTTGAACCAAGGCCCGCGCGGGCGGCCGCCGACGTAAGGACTGTCGCGGCGCTTGATCATCACGCCTTCGATCACGATCGAGGGCGGGTCGGCGCGCAGGGCCGCCAGATCGTCCCAGGTCTGGAAAGGCAGCAATGGCGACAGGTCGATCCGGTCGCTGCCGAAATCGGCGCCCTCCAGCACCGCGCGCCGCTCCTGATGCGGCAGGTCGCGCAGGTCGCGCCCTTTCCAGATCATCGCGTCATAGACCCGAAGGCCCGCGGGATGGCTGTCCAGCATCGCGCGCCCCACGACCTTGCGGCCCAACCGCTTCTGCAGATCGCCGAAGGGCGCCACGTCGGCGCCGCGCCGCACCAGCAGCTCGCCATCCAGCGCGCCGTCGAAGTTCAGCGCCTCCAGCAGGTCGGGAAAGGCCGTGCCTACATCCTCTCCGGTCCGGGAATAGAGGCGACGCGTGCCGCCGTCGTTGATGGCCTGCACGCGGATGCCGTCCCATTTCCATTCAGCGATGTAATCGGCGGGATCGAAGGCGCGCAGCTGATCCAGATCGACCGGCGTGGAGAGCATCACCGGACGGAAGGGCGCACGGGCCGCGTGTTCGGGGCGCGCGCCCCCCGCGATCCAGTCGAACAGCGGCTGATAGGGGGGCGTCAGGCCGTGCCAGATCTCCTCGATGTCCTTAACCTCGGGGGGGCCCATCTCGGCCAAGGCCATGCGCGCCATGCGGGCGGACAGGCCCACGCGCATGTTTCCCGTGGCCAGCTTCAGAAAGGCCAGCCGCTGCGACGGGCCAAGCCGGTCCAGCATCGCGGTGATCGCCGCAGGCAGCCCCGCACGGCCCGTGTCGCGCAGGAGCGCCACCGCATCCCGCAGGGGCACGTCCTGATCCTGGTCGGTGTTCCACAGCAGCGCGATGGTCTCGGCCAGATCGCCCACGAAATCATAGGACATCGCGAACAGCTGTTCGTCCACCCGCCCCGCCATCAGCCCGCGCAAGAGGCCCGGCGTCACCGCCCTGAGCTTCAGATCACCGGTCAGCGCGGCCAGCGCATATCCGCGGTCGGGGTCGGGCGTGGCCTCCAGGTAATGGCGCAGCAGGCGCAGCTTGGCGTTGCGCGCGGCGGTGAAGGCCAGCCGTTCCAAGAGATGCGCGAAGGCCTTCATTCCGGCTCGTCCTCATATCCGATCAGGCGCAGGGGGCGGGACGCGATGCCCTGCAGCGCGCACCAGCGCATCAGCCCATCCTCGGTCCCGTGGGTGATCCAGACCTCCTGCGGGGCCAGTTCCGTGATGGTCTGCGTGACCTGCGGCCAGTCGACATGGTCGCTGATGACCAAGGGCAGCTCCACCCCCCGCTGCCTCGCCCGCGCGCGCACCGTCATCCAGCCCGAGGCAAAGCCGATCACCGGGTCGCGGAAGCGCTGGACCCAGGCACTGGCAAAGGCCGAGGGCGGCGCGATGACCAGCTGGGCATCGACCTGTTTCGCGGTGGCGGGGACCAGCGGGCCCAGGTCGATCCCTTGTTCCACGTGAAAATCGCAGAGTCGCTGCAGCGCGCCATGGATGGCGATGGGGCCGTCGATCCCGGCCTGGCGGGCCAGTGCGATGACCCGCTGCGCCTTGCCCAGGGCATAGGCGCCGATCAGGTGCTGGCGTTCGGGAAACTCGGCCATGCTGGCGATCAGCTTGGTCATCTCGGTCAGCGGGTCGGGGTGGCGGAAGACCGGCAGGCCGAAGGTCGCCTCGGTCACGAAGATGTCGCAGGGCACCGGCTCATAGGGGGCGCAGACCGGGTTTGGGGCGCGGCAGTAGTCGCCGGACACGACGATCTTGGGGCCGCGGTCGGGCATCACGGCGATCTGGGCCGAGCCCAGGATATGGCCCGCGGGGTGAAAGCTGACCTGCACGTCGCCAATGCGGGCCACCCCTTGGGCGGCCTGGCGGCTGCCGGTGAAATCCTCGCCATAGCGGATCGCCATGATGTCCAGCGTCTGCTGCGTGGCCATGACGGCCCCATGACCCGCACGGGCGTGGTCGCCATGCCCGTGCGTGATCAGCGCGCGGGGCACCGGGCGGACCGGGTCGATGTAGAAATCGCCGGGCGGGCAATAGAGCCCGGCCTCGGTCGGGTGCAGGATCTGGTCGGGACGCATGGCACCATCATCGCAGGGGTTGGCGCGGGTTCAACGCCGCCGATGGCCGCAGGGGTCCGTCAGCTGGGCGGCGGACGCTTGACCGGGGGCGCCTTGGACAGCTGCACCGCCAGGATGCCGGCCATGATGACCGCGACGCCGATCACGTCGCCCGCGCCCAGATCCTCGCCCAGGAACAGGGCGGCGGTGGCCACGCCGAAGAAGGGCGTCAGAAAGTGGAACGTCGCCGCGCGCACCGCGCCGATGCGCCCGACCAGCATGAACCACACCCAGGTCGCGACCAGCCCCGGCACGATCACCGTATAGAGGAACGCCACGACCAGGCGCGGGGTATAGGTGACGTCCCAGGGCTCGAACCAAGGCGCGATCAGGCCCAGGGTCACGGCGCCGACCAGCATCTGCAGGCCCACGATCATCATCACGTTGCCGCCCGAACTGGCGCCCCGCACGGTCAACGTGGCCACCGCCAGCGCCAGCGCCGCGACAAAGCACATGACGATGCCGGTCAGGTCGCTGCCGCCCTGCAGGCGCGCGCCCATGATGATCGCCACGCCCACCACGCCCAGGATCAGGCCGCCCACGCCCATCGGGCGCAGGCGCTCGCCCATCAGGCTCCAGCCCAGGGCGGCCACCATCAGCGGCATGGTCGCGGCGATGATCGAGGCCAGGCCCGCCTCGATCCACTGCATCGCGGTCCAGTTGAGGCCCAGGTACAGCGCGTTCTGGCACAGCCCCAGGATCAGAACGGCGCGCCACTGCGCCCGCGTCAGGGTGCGCCAGGTCTGCCCCATGGCCAGCGCGATCATCACGCCCACCACGCCCGACAGCGCAAAGCGCAGGGCCAGCGCCATCAGCGGCGGCGCCTCGGTCACGATCATCCGGGTCGAGGTGAAGGCCGAGGCCCACATCACCGCGAAGGCCAGACCCATCAGCAACGCGCGAAGATCCATGGACCAGGCCTTTCTTGCAGGTGATGCAAAACGGCTAGCAGAGCACCGCCGCGGGGTGAAGACATAAAGAAAAGGGGCCGTGCCCGATGGCACGACCCCGATCCGTCATCGCAGCATCTGCGGATCAGCTGTTGACGCTGTCCTTCAGGGCCTTGGCGATGGTGACCTTGACCTGCTTGTCGGCCGGCTTGGTCATCATTTCCTGGGTCTGCGGGTTGCGGACCTGACGCTCGGGACGGGCGCGGCAGGCGATCTTGCCGATGCCCGGCAGGGTCACCGCGCCGCCGCCGGCGACTTCGCGGGTCACGATCGCCACGATCGCGTCCAGAGCGGCCGAAGCGGATTTCTTGTCCGAGCCCATTTCTTCGGCGATCGTCGCCACCAGTTGGGTCTTGGTCATCGGTTTTGCAGCAGCCGTAGCCATGGTCCGTCTCCTCTTGCCCTGTTGCACCGGGCCCACAAATTGCGCCTTTTGCGGCATATCGCCTGCTACACACGGTTTTGACGGGCAGATCAAGCCTTTTTCGCCCCGCGCGCGAAAACCCGCGTTTGCTGGTGTTTTGCCGCCGCGCTACAGGAACGCCGTCTCGCTGAAGGACCGCAGCTTGCGCGAATGGATGCGCTCCAGCGGCATGTCGCGCAGCTTCTCCATCGCGCGGATGCCGATCAGCAGATGGTTGGCGACCTGCGTGCGATAGAAGTCCGTCGCCATGCCCGGCAGCTTCAGCTCTCCGTGCAGCGGCTTGTCGCTGACGCAGAGCAGCGTGCCGTATGGGACGCGGAACCGGAACCCGTTCGCGGCGATCGTGGCGCTTTCCATGTCCAGCGCGACCGCGCGCGACAGCGACAGGCGGTGGACCGGGCCGGACTGGTCGCGCAGCTCCCAGTTGCGGTTGTCGATGGTGGCGACGGTGCCCGTGCGCATGATGCGCTTCAACTCGTACCCGTCCAGTTGGGTGACCTCGGCCACTGCCTCCTGCAGGGCGACCTGGACCTCGGCCAGGGCCGGGATCGGCACCCAGACGGGCAGGTCGTCGTCCAGCACGTGATCCTCGCGCAGATAGGCGTGGGCCAGGACGAAATCGCCCAGGGACTGGCTGTTCCTCAGGCCCGCGCAATGGCCCACCATCAGCCAGACATGCGGGCGCAGCACCGCGATGTGGTCGGTGGCGGTCTTGGCGTTGGACGGGCCGACGCCGATATTGACCAGCGTGATCCCCTGCCCGTTCGCGCGTTTCAGGTGATAGGTCGGCATCTGCGGCAGCTTGGACAACGGCACGATCGTGTCATGGCCGTCGGTGATCTGCTGGTTTCCGGGGGCGACGAAGGCGGTATAGCCGCTGTCCGGGTCCGACAGGACGCGGCGGGCAAAGGCCTCGAACTCGTCGACATAGAACTGATAGTTGGTGAACAGGACGAAGTTCTGGAAATGCTCGGGCGCGGTCGCCGTGTAATGGGCAAGGCGCGCCAGCGAATAATCCACACGCTGCGCGGTGAACGCCGCCAGGTGCTGGCTGCCGTCGGGCATGGCGCCGGCCACGCCGTTCACGATGTCGTCGTTCATGGTGTTGAGGTCCGGCACGTCAAAGACGTCGCGCAGGCTGAAATCCAGAACGCCCTCCTGCGGGACGGCCAGGTCGCTCTGGGCGGCGACCGCGAAATGGACCGGCATGGGCGTGTCCGACAGGCCGATGGTCACGGGTACCCCGTGATTCTTGATCAGCAGGCCAAGCTGCTCGGTCAGATAATGCTGGAACAGGTCGGGGCGCGTCACCGTGGCCGCATAGACGCCGGGCGCGACCACATGGCCGAAGGACAGGCGGCTGTCGATCTTGCCATGCGTCGGGACGATCAGCCGCACCTCGGGGTAGAAGGCGCGATAGCGCGCGACGGGGGACGTGCCTTCCAGGATGGCGGTGAAATGGCCCAGCAGAAAGCCGGTCGCCTGGTCGTACAGCGCACGCAGATGGGCCACGGCCGCGGCCGCGTCGGTAAAGTCGCGGGGCGCCGCGGCGTCGGGGGTCTGGACCGGCAGAAAGCGGGCGTCTGTCGTCATCGGATCTGTCCTTCTTGCTGCGCCGACCCTGCCAGCGCGGCAGGCGGCAGGCAAGCGTCTGGCGCAGCCACGCGCGCGCCGTTACGGTGCCGTCATGAAGATGCTCGTTTTCGGTCACGGCTACAGCGCCGGCTTCCTGACACCCCTGTTGACCGCCCGCGGCTGGCAGGTCACCGGCACCACCCGCGACGACCCTGACCGCGTCGCGGCCGCAGGCGCCGTGCCCCTGCTGTGGCCCGGGTCGGAGGATGCGCTGCGCACGGCCATCGCCCGGGCCGACGCGATCCTGGTCAGCACCGCGCCCGGACCGGACGGCGACCCTGTTCTGGCCGCGTTCCGCGACGAACTGGCCCGCGCCCGGCCGCGCTGGCTGGGCTATCTGTCCACCACCGGCGTCTATGGCGACCGCGACGGGGGCTGGGTCGACGAGGATTCTGTCCTGGACGGGTCGGGTCCGCGCGGCCAGGCCCGCATCGCCGCCGAAGGCGCATGGCAGGACCTGGCCCGGGCGCATGACCTGCCGCTGCACATCTTTCGGCTGGCGGGAATCTATGGTCCCGGGCGCGGCCCGTTCCAGAAGGTCCGCGACGGCACCGCGCGGCGCATCATCAAGCCCGGTCAGGTCTTCTCGCGCATCCATGTCGAGGATATCGCCCAGGTCCTGCTGGCCTCGATCGACGCGCCCGACCCGATCGGCATCTACAACGTCTGCGACGACGACCCGGCCCCGCCTCAGGACGTGATCGCCCATGCGGCGACCCTGCTGGGCCTGCCCTTGCCGCCCGCGGTGCCCTTCGATCAGGCCGACATGACCCCGATGGCGCGGTCCTTCTATGGCGACAGCAAGCGGGTCCGGAACGACCGGATCAAGCGCGACCTGGGCGTGACACTGCACTATCCGGATTACCGGACCGGGCTGGCCGCCCTGCTGGCCCAGGGCGCGTGAGGCCGCGCGCCGCATTGCCTTTGCCCACGGCCCGTGCAAGCTGCGCGCCATGACACAGGATTTCGACATCGTGGTGGCCGGGGGCGGGCTGAACGGCCCGACCCTGGCGCTGGCGCTGGCCCAGGCCGGGCTGCGCGTGGCCGTAGTCGATCCGCGCCCCGCGCGCGCGCGGTCGGGGGCAGGTTTCGACGGGCGGGCCTATTCGCTGGCCATCGCCTCGGTCCGCGTGCTGCGGGCGCTTGGCCTGTGGGACCGGCTGGCGAATGACGCTCAGCCCATCCACCAGATCAAGGCGTCCCAAGGGCAGCCCGGAGAGGGCGCGGGCCATTTCTTCCTGCATTTCGACAGCGCCGAGCTGGGCGAAGGCCCGGTGGGCCATATGCTGGAGGACCGCTTCCTGCACGCCGCCCTGGTCGATGCGATGGAGGGCACTGTCACCACCCTGCCCGGCCTGTCCGTCACCGGCCAGGAGGTCGGCCCGGCGGGCGTCACCGCGATCCTGTCTGACGGGCAGCGGCTGACGGCGCGGCTGCTGATCGGTGCGGACGGGCGCGGATCGGGCGTGGCCACGCGCGCGGGCATCCGGCGCCAGGGCTGGGATTACGGCCAGACCGCGCTGGTCGCGGCCATCGACCATGCCCTGCCCCATCAGGGCATCGCGCATCAGTATTTCATGGCGACCGGGCCGCTGGCGATCCTGCCCCTGCCCGGCAACCGCAGCAACATCGTCTGGTCGGAAACCACCGCGAACGCCGCGGCCATCGCCACCCTGGACGACGCCGCCTTCCTGGCGGTCCTGCGGCCGCGCTTTGGCGATTTCCTGGGCGATCTGTCGCTGGCGGGGCCGCGCTTCAGCTATCCACTGTCGCTGTCCCTGGCCGAACGCTATGTCGCCGACCGCGTGGCGCTGGTGGGGGACGCGGCGCATGGGGTCCATCCCATCGCGGGCCAGGGCCTGAACCTGGGCCTGCGCGACGTAGCCGCCCTGGCCGAGGTGCTGGTCGATGCCGCCCGGCGCGGCGAGGATATCGGCAGCACGCTGGTGCTGGAGCAGTATCAGGCGTGGCGCAGACCGGATGCGACGACGCTGGCACTGGGCATGGACGGGGTGAACCGGCTGTTCGCGACCGACAATCCGGCCGTGGCCGGGCTGCGCGGCGCGGGCATGGGCGTGGTCGATGCACTGCCAGGACTGCGGCGCGGCTTCATGCGGCAGGCGGCGGGGATGTCCGTGTCGCCGATGCCGCGGATGCTGGCGGGTCAGGCGCTTTAACCTTCCCCGGGCGGCGGTTTCGCGCCATAGGCTCTGCGCAGCATCGGGGGACGCCATGACGCTTGAACGCTTTCTGCAGGACCTGGACCGCGACATCCGCAAGGCTGCCGATTGGGGCAAGGTCGCCGACTATATCCCCGAACTGGCCGGCGTCGCCCCCGATCAGTTCGGCATCGCCGTGGCCCTGGCGGACGGACAGGTGCTGACCGCCGGGCAGGCAGATCGGGGATTTTCCATCCAGTCGGTCAGCAAGGTGTTCGCGCTGGCCTGCGTGCTGGGCCGCATCGGCGAACAGTTGTGGCTGCGCGTGGGGCGCGAGCCCTCGGGCGACCGGTTCGATTCGATCCTGCTCTTGGAACAGGAGAAGGGCCGGCCCCGGAACCCGTTCATCAACGCGGGCGCCATCGTGGTCACCGACCAGCTGCTGACCGGACGCAGCCCCCAGCAGACCCTGGCCGAGATCCTGGGCTTCGTGCGCGCGGCGGCGGAGGATGACGACATCCACATCGACAAGGCCGTCGCCCGGTCGGAGGCGCGGACCGGATACCGCAACGCGGCGCTGGCGCATTACCTGCGCAGCTTCGGCAATCTGCGCAATCCGCCGGATCATGTCATCGGCACCTATGTCCACCAATGCGCGATCGAGATGTCCTGCATCCAGCTGGCTCGCGCGGGCCGGGTGATCGCCGGGCTGGACTGCGCGCCGCCCCTGCTGGCCCCGGTGAAACAGCGGCGCATCAACGCGCTGATGATGACCTGCGGGCAATATGACGGGTCGGGCAATTTCGCCTTCCGCGTGGGCATGCCTGCGAAATCGGGCGTGGGGGGTGGGCTGCTGGTCATCGCGCCGGGCAAGGCGTCGATCGCGATCTGGTCGCCGGGTCTGGACGGATGGGGCAATTCGCAGATGGGCACGCTGGCCGCCGAGCGGCTGGCCGAATTCACCGGCTGGTCGGTCTTCGGCTGACGCCTCAGGCCACCATCTGCACGGCCTGCGCCAGATCGGCGCGCAGTTCGGCCAAGGCCGCAGGCGCGCGGTCGGGCGGCAGGCGCAGGATCAGGCTGGGATGCCAGGTGATCAGGACCGGGCCGCCGTCGCGCGCCGGTTCGACCAGACCGCGGCGCGGCGTCAGCGGCTTGCGGTTGCCGGTCAGCGCAAAGGCCGCCGTCGCCCCCAGGGCCACGGTCAGGCGCGGCGCGACCATGCGGCGTTCCAGGTCCAGCCACCAGCGGCACTGATCGACATGGTCGCGGTCGGGCGTCTGGTGCAGGCGGCGCTTGCCGCGCGGCGTGAAACGGAAATGCTTGACCGCATTGGTCAGCCAGGCCCGGTCGGGGGCCAGCCCGGCCTCGGCCATGGTCCGGTGCAGAAGCTGGCCCGCGGGGCCCACGAAGGGCAGGCCCGCCAGATCCTCCTGATCGCCCGGCGCCTCGCCCACCAGCATCAGGTGGGCGGCAGGATCACCCTGCCCCCAGACGGTTTGGGTGGCCGCATGGCACAGCTCGCACCGGGTGCAGCGGGCGGCCTGGGACGCGGCCTGCTCCAGCGTGTCGGGGATGCTGTCGTCGGGCTGCTGGCGCAGGCGGGCGGTGATCTTGGGCGCAAAGGCCGGCGCATCGGTCGCCCCCGCGTCGCGCATAGCCTGAACACGGCGTGGCGCATCGGCCAGCATGTCGGGGATCAGCCGGGTTTCGGGCAGGTTCTTCCAGTATTTCTTGGGCATCTCGGACCGCATTGCATTGGTCTTGATGCGCGCGGGGTTGAAGATATTGGCAAAATAGGTCTGCCACAGGTCATGGCTTGCATCGTCGGGCAGATCGGGGCGCGGGGCCGGGTCGTCATAGGCGATGGTGTCGCCGTCGAACCGGGCGGTGCCTTCGGGCGTGGCGATCAGCCAGTCCATGTCGGCGAACCGCTTGGCAAAGAACGGCGTCCCGGCCTCCAGGATCGGGTGTTCGGGTTCGAACCACGCACCGAACGCCCGGCGCGGCCCATCCGAGGGCAGTTCGTGAAACCGGACAAAGGCGTGCATCTTGTGGATGTCGCGGCGCACCGATTTCGCCATGCGCGACAGGCGGTCCATCATTGGATCGGCGGGATTGGACAGAAAGCGCCGATCGCCCTGCGCCCGCATCAGTGTCCCGTACAACAGCGACCAGCGTTCCGGGTCCGAATGGCTGGCGACCTGACGGGCCGGCTGCAGGAACTCCTGCGTGGCGATCACCGAATGATCGCCCGGCGGCGGGGCCGGGTCGGCGCCGAACAGGTCGGGGGGCGTGTCAGGGTCGGCCCAGGTCACGTCCTCCATCGGGACGCGTGCGCTGGCCAGATCGCGGGCGGCCTGACGCCAAGCGTCAAAGCGTCTGAAGCGCGGCAGCGTGACCCGGATCATCCGAACAGGGACAGCTGTTCAGGCGGCGGCGCAAAGCGCGCCCGCAGGCCGGCGCTGTCGGTCAGTGCGCCCGGCGTCCAGTCGGGCAGCGTGACGAAGGGCTGGGCCTTGGACATGATCGCGCCCATGCGCAAAAGGTCCGCGTATCGCAGCACGCCGTTCCGGCGCGCGGTCAGGATGCGACCCACGGTCTTGGTGCCGAAGCCCGGCACGCGCAGCAGCATCTCGCGCGGGGCGCGGGCAACATCGACGGGGAACTGCGCCCGGTTGGCCAGCGCCCAGGCCAGCTTGGGGTCGATCGCCAGGTCTAGGTTGCCCGACGGATGCGCCGACCCGATCTCTGTCGCGTCAAAGCCGTAAAAGCGCATCAGCCAGTCGGCCTGATACAGGCGATGTTCGCGCATCAGGGGCGGCTTGATCAGCGGCAGCATGGCGGACGCGTCGGGGATCGGGCTGAAGGCCGAGTAATAGACACGCTTCAGCTGATACCCCGAATAGAGATTGGCCGACGTGTTCAGGATGTCGACGTCGGTGGCCTGATCCGCGCCGACGATCATCTGCGTGGACTGCCCGGCGGGGGCGAAGCGCGGCGGGCGCTTGCCCGTATGGCTGCGGTCCTTGGCGGCCTCGCGGCCAAGGCGCACGTCGGCCATGGTCGCACGGATCGTCTCGGGGCGTTTTTCTGGAGCAAGGTGGCGCAGGCTGGCATCCTGGGGCAGTTCCACATTCACCGACAGGCGGTCCGCGAACAGCCCCGCCTGCGCCACCAGGTCGGGCGAGGCGTCGGGGATCGTCTTGAGGTGGATGTATCCCTTGAACCCGTGTTCGATCCGCAGCATCCGCGCGATGCGGACCATGTCGCCCATCGTCTGGTCCGGGCTGCGGATGATGCCCGACGACAGGAACAGCCCCTCGATCATGTTACGGCGATAGAATTCCAGCGTCAGCCGGACCACCTCCTCCGGAGAGAACCGGGCGCGTTCGACATTGCTGCTGACGCGGTTGATGCAATAGGCGCAATCATAGATGCAGAAATTCGTCATCAGGATCTTCAGCAGGCTGATGCAGCGCCCGTCCGGCGTATAGGCATGACAGATCCCCGTGCCCCCGGCCGAGCCGATGCCCCCCGACCGCGAATCGCGTCGCGTCGTTCCGCTGGACGCACAGGAGGCGTCGTATTTCGCGGCGTCCGACAGGATCGCCAGCTTGTCCTGCAAGGTGCGCTGTGCCATGCCGGGAAAGATATGTTCCCCATGCGTTCTTCGCAAGGCGTCGGGTATGAAACAAATGATGCGGAACCGTCACGGACGCGCGATGGTTGGCTGCGCGTTCATCCGCCAGACGTGATGTGCATCGCAACAGCGAAAGGATATGATCGGGACCATGAACATACGCACCCTCGCCCTTGCGCCCGCCCTTCTTGTCGCCATGGCCTTTCCGGCCCTGGCCGAACGCATCCCGCTGTCCGAGATCTCGCGCTATCTCAACAGCCTGACCACGGTCACGTCCGAGTTCACGCAGATCAACCCGGACGGCACGGTATCGACGGGGACCGTCTATATCCAGCGTCCCGGCCGGGTGCGGTTCGAATACGACAACGACCCGACACTGGTTCTGGCATCGGGCGGCAACGTGGCGATCTTCGACGGCAAGTCGAACGGCGGCCCGCAGCAGTATCCCCTGTCCCAGACGCCGCTGTCGATCATCCTGGATGCCAACGTGAACCTGGGCCGCCAAGGCATGGTCACCGGTCACAGCGAACAGAACAACGGCACCGTCGTCACCGCGCAGGACCCGCAGCGGCCGCAGAACGGCACCATCCAGATGGTGTTCACCGCGCCGACAGAGCTGCGCCAGTGGGTCGTCACAGACGATACCGGCCAGAAGACCACCGTGATCCTTGGAGAGATGTCAAAGGGCGGAACGATCCCCGCCTCGCGCTTCTCGATCCAGTCCGAGGTGCAGCGCCGCTGACCGGCGGCGATTGCATCCTGACAATTGCGTGATTGACGCGCCCCCATGCCGGGGGCAACGCTGCGGCCGACCCCATCCAAGGCCGCAGCCATGCCCTATTCCCGCATCCTGACACCCGTGCTGATCGGCGGATCGCTGATCTTGCTGATCAACTTTGCACTGCGCGCCAGCTTTGGCGTGTTCCAGATTCCCATCGCACAGGATTTCGGCTGGCCGCGGGCCGAATTCTCGCTGGCCATCGCGATCCAGAACCTGGCCTGGGGCATCGGCCAGCCGATCTTCGGCGCGATGGCGGAACGCTGGGGCGACCGGTGGGCGATCATCGTCGGCGCGATCCTCTACAGCTCCGGCCTGATCCTGACCGCCTTCGCCACGACCCCGGCCAGCATCCAGCTGCTGGAGATCATCGTGGGCTTTGGCATCGCGGGCACCGGGTTCGGGGTGATCCTGGCCGTGGTCGGCCGGGCCGCCAGCGACGACAACCGCAGCCTGGCCCTGGGCATCGCCACCGCCGCCGGATCGGCGGGACAGGTCTTCGGCGCACCCCTGGCCGAAGGGCTGCTGGCCTTCTATCCGTGGCAGTCGGTCTTCATCATCTTCGGCGTGATCGTCCTGTCGACGATGCTGTTCCTTCCGATGCTGGGCGACGGCAGGCCCGCGACCCCGTCGCAGCTGGAGGACAGCATGGGCACCGTGCTGCGGCGCGCGTTCCGCGACCCGTCCTTCATGATGATCTTTGCGGGGTTCTTCTCCTGCGGCTATCAGCTGGGCTTCATCACCGCGCATTTCCCCGCGATGATCACCGAGATGTGCGGCCCCATCGACCCTGCCGGCATGCTGGCGGGCCTGGGCATCACCACCACGTCGGCGCTTGGGGCGATCGCCATCTCGTTGATCGGGCTGGCGAATATCGGCGGGGCGATCCTCGCGGGATATCTGGGCAAGCGCTATACCAAGAAATACCTGCTGGCGGGCATCTACACGCTGCGCACCATCGCCGCCGCGGCCTTCATCCTGACGCCGATGACGCCTGCCACGGTGGTCGTGTTCTCGCTGGTCATGGGGGGGCTGTGGCTGGCCACGGTGCCGCTGACCTCGGGTCTGGTCGCCTATATCTATGGGCTGCGCTACATGGGGACGCTCTACGGGTTCGTGTTCCTGTCTCACCAGCTGGGATCGTTCATGGGGGTCTGGCTGGGGGGCAAGCTGTACGACGCGTCGGGCGACTATTTCCTGGTCTGGTGGATCGGCGTGGGCATCGGGGCCTTCAGCGCCCTGATCCACCTGCCCGTCCGCGAGGCGCCCTATCGCATCCCCGCGCCCGCCATCTGACGCCGCGGCGCAGACCACCGGACCGTCATTTGACCCGGCGGCGCGCGCGGCCTAGCTATGCTGCGCGCGACCAAAGGACAGATCATGCAGCCCACCCGCACGCCTCACGACCACGCCATCGCCGTCCGCTATCAGCAGGCCTCGGCCGAGGTGCGCGCCCTGCAGCGGCAATGCTATGCGCTGGCCACCCTGCGCCTGCGTGCCGCCGTTGACCAGGCCGGCGGCGGCGCCGGGCTGGCGATCCTCAGCGACATCGACGAGACGATCCTGGACAACAGCGCCGTCATGGCGGCCGCGATGCACAACGAGGGTATGTTCCAGAACATCGACACCTGGCTGCTGTGGGAGCGCGAGGGCAACCCCCACCTGATCCCCGGCGCGGCCGAGTTCTTTGCGCTGGCCGACGACCTGGGCGTCACGATCTTCTACGTCTCGGACCGGTTCGAGGAGAACAAGCTGGCCACCATCGCGACCCTGTCGCGTCTCGGCCTGCCGCAGGTCTGCGCCGAACAGGTCCTGCTGTTCGGTCCGCCCAAGGCCGCCCGCCGCGCGCAGGTCGAGGACGGGCACCGTATCGTGCTGCAGCTGGGCGACACGCTGCACGATTTCCATGGCGCCTTCGCCGGGGCCGCGCTGGAGGATCAGCACCGCCTGACCGAAGACCACGCCGGCCGCTTCGGCCAGGACTGGATCGTCTTTCCCAACGCCGCCCATGGCACCTGGATGGAGGCCGAGCTGCGCCCCTGGCAGCGCGACTAGGGCCGCAGCCGCCGCGCCACACGCGACACCGCCCGCAGCGGCGCCGTCACGCGCCACGAGGTGCTGGCCAGCAGCTCCGCCTCGCGGGTCGCACCCCAGCGCTGCGCGGCATCGCGTTCGGCACGGGCCGTGGCCAGGTCCTCGCGCAGCCGCGCGCCTTCGGCGGCCATCGCCTCGGCTTCGGCGTTCAGGCGGTCGCGCTCCCTGCGGCGTTCGGCGGTGACACGTTCCACGCGTTCGGCAAGGTCGTCCAGCCGGTCCGCCATGGCGTTCGGGTCGTCCAGTGCGATGGCCAGCCGCAGGCGCTCCTGCATCTCGCGTTCGCGCTGTTCGGTCAGCTGCCGCAACTGGACCGACGCGACGTGCTGGCGCCGCTCCATGACCTCAAGACGCTCTGCCTGTTCGGCGATCTGGGCGTCACGGCGGTCGGCCTCCTGCCCGGCACGGCTCAGCTCCCGGCGCGCCTGGGTCAGGTCCGCCGTCAGGCTTTCGACCCGGCCCGACAGATGTGCCACCTGACGGGCACGATGCACGGTCCGCAGGGCCAATCCGTCGAACAGCGGCCCGCTGGCATCCAGCGCCGACCGCAGGCGGTCAAGGCGATCGTGATCCTGCGACGATTCTCCCTCATCGACCCATGCGCCCAAGACCTGCTGCAACTCTGCCGCCACCGGCGGCAGGGGCTGTCCGTCGGGACCGGTCGCCGATGCGCCGCGGAAATGCTGCAGGTCACGGCTGAGGAAATCGTCCACCGCGGCGCCGACCTGATCCGGGCCCCGCGGCCAGTCCAGGTCCAGCGCGTCGGCGATATGGCGGGCCACGGCGCGCCAGTCGTCCATCAGCGCCTCGAAGCTGGTGAAGCAGCGCGGCAGTGCGCGGCTGTCGGCCTCGGCGTCCAGGACGTGGCGCGACCACAGCACCAGCCCGAACTCGGGCTCGTACTCCGCCCACCGGGCCAGCGACGCGGCGACGTCCCACGCGGCACGGTGCGTGTGCACGATCCGGACCTGCGCACCGAAGCGGTCCAACGCGGCAGTCCAGAACGGCAGCAGGCGGCAGATCCGCGGGTCCTTCATGACGAACAGCGCCGCATCGCCGTAATCCGCCCGCAGCACCTCGACGGCCTCGTCCAGCAGGGTGGCCGCCTCGGGGGTGTCGAACCATGCGGCGGGAAAGCGGCGCGGGTCCCACCAGGTGAAGCCAGCCTGCGCCAGCAGACGGTCGTTCAGCCCGGTGATGCGGTTCGATTCGAAGAACCCCTTGGCATTCATGTCCGAGGGCGCCATCAGGTCCTGCGGCAGCGCCGCACCCAGATGCCCCAGAACACCCGCCAGCGCCGAGGTTCCCGACCTGTGCATGCCCAGCACGATCAGGGCGGTTCTGACCGGCGGCACGGTCAGGTCGGTCTGCGGGCTGGTCGAGGTCATCTGATGCGTCTCCGGTCGGGGTCAGAGGCAGCGCGCCCCTCCTCCCAAAGGGGGTCGGTCTGCCTGGCGGGCAGGGACCGACTGTCTGCGTGACGGTCTCCTGCCCATCGCAAATGCCTGCAAGGCGTTCAAGAGAAAGTTACTTCTCCTTGGCCTTGTGTGAAGCCTCAAGCGTCGCAACCCGAGCGCGTAGCGCTATCAGTTCATCATTCAGGCCGAAGACAAGACGCAAAAGATATTGGTCCATTGCCCAAGGCGTGGGATGCTCAACTGGCCGGGGAGGCGTAGTGAAGTCCAGTTCTGGCTGCCCGTTTCGTGCGAGATGCTCGTTCAAGGTTGCGATATCATCTCTGCGATCATCCAAAAGCGTCTTCAATGCATCCTGACTGGGAAACAACTTGTCGATGGTCGACAAAGGTTGTTCAATCCCAGCATCACGCCGAAGAAGATTAGCCACCTTGTCGTACTCTGAGGGGCGCATTGAAATGGGATGCTTGCTGTTGAAAACAGCCTGCGCCGCAATCTCCACTGCAGACGGAGATACGTTCTCATTAATACGCCGTACCCCTGCGATTTGATTATTAACCAGAAAATGTTCGACAACATCGCCTATGGCGTCGAAGTTGAACACCTTCACCTTGTCGGAAAAAGCATCGTGCCACGGCTTTATGTCGTCAGCAAACCGTATCGATCGTCCTCCGAAAACCGGCATCCAGCTCTCGAAATCACGAACCCTGCCGTCGTATGACTTATGCTTTAGGCCCCACTGCGAATAGGCGCTGATCGCCCACTTGTCGTGACGGCGGACGTAGCATTGTATTTCGATCTCGTGCCCACTCTCGGCGATCTTCTGCAACGCCGGGAGCACCATCCCCGAGCGGGGTGCCAGCCATTCGTTGCTCCAAATCGTCTTGGTGACGCCGTCACGATCGCATTGTGACAGCGCCTCCGACAAAGCGGCGAACATCTCGCCGTTAGCGGTGAGAGGATCGCGGGCATTGGCGAAGAAGATGTCAGAGCCAGACCGCTTCTGCCAATCATGGCGGTTCAACCCTCCACCATGCTCCAGCATAAGTCCAAGATAGGCTATTCCCTGATCAGCAAGAATATCGCGCCCTGAAAGAAGGGTCTCTTGGATGGAACTGGACCCAGTTTTGCCGTGACCAATATGAACGATCAGCTTGACCATGACGTCTCCTGCTTAAGTGTGGTCCAAGGCTTGTCCGCAGATCCCACACACATATTCGTTTGAACGAAGGCGCGGCGCCGGGTCAGACCCGCTCCTCATCATCCTTGTGCAGAAACACCGAATCCAGCCCCATCCGCGCGGCGATGGCGGGCCACAGGCGCTCGATCAGGTGGTACTCGGTGCCGTCGGTCGGGATCGGTTCATTGGGCCAGGGGTGGTCCTCTCCGAACAGGTCCAGCATCTGCCGGGCGACATCGGCTTTGGTCCAGAACATGTTGCCCACCGGGAACAGCAGCGGGTTCTGCGGCATCGGTCCCGGAAAGCGGTCCGCGATGCCCGCCAACAGACGCCGCGAATCGTCCCAAGGCACGAAATGCGGCTCGAACGGCGCGACCAGGCCCACGTCGGGGTCGGCGATCCGACGGACGGCCCAGGACAGCATGTCCTGGTCGCCCAGCAGGATGCGATGCAGGAAACGCCGCCAGACATCGCCGTGCGAGGTCGTCTGGACAGACTTCTTCTGATGCAGGTGGCACCAGATGCGATCGTCGCCCGCCAGGCCGTCGCGCCCGAACAGCCGCAGGAAGGGCAGGATGTCCCGGCCCTGGTTGGGCACCAGGTGCGTCTGGATGGTCAGGCCGCGGTCGGCACCCATCTGGCGGATCCGGTCGGCCTTGGCCTCGGTATCGGTGGTCACGACGATGCGCGAGGCCCGTGCGAAGGCCGCCTGATCGCGCAGGTCGTCATCCAGATCGTCGATGTAGAACGCATGGACGTGGATGGCAAAGTCCGCCACCCCGGCGTCGTCCGGCGCGACGGCCCGATACTCCTCCAGGCGCAGGCGGCGGTGCACCCAGCTGTCGGATGCGGCGACGGTCGTGCGCGCGTCGTCCACGTCGCGCCACAGCAACCGGCGGCCATAACGGAACAGCTTCTCGCGTTCCTGCCGACGCAGGGGGCGGTCGGCCTCGGACTTGGTGAACAGCAGCGGGATGTCGATCCGGCTTTCGCCGAGGACGAAGTTGCGCTGCTGCACCAAGCGGTCGTGCAGGGCGCTGCGCATGCGGTCGAACAGTCGCGGCCCATCGTCATCGGCGGCGGGCTGGTCCTGGTCCGGCGTTCCCGTCTTGCGGGGCAGCGCCAGCAGGGCCCGGACCGCGGCGGCCGGGTCGGCATAGGGGGTGCGCGTGATCCGGTCGGATCCGCGATACCGGTCGTCGGCAAAGCCCGTGGCTCCGTCGAAGCAGACCATCGTCTGGCCGCGCCGCACCGCGTCGAAGACCACGTTCGGCAGCGGGTCCAGCCGCGAGGACAGGAACATCGAATCCGCGGCGTCCATCACGTCCAGATACAGCGGCCCCGCCGGCAGCATGAACAGGTTGCCGTCCGGCCGGTTCGCGCCGACCTGGCGGAGGTGATAGTCGAACCAGACGCCGAACCCCATGTCCTGGTGGTTCCGGCCGTCGCCGATCCAGACGAACACGGTGTCGGGGTCCGCATCGGCGCAGATCTGCGCCGCCTGCACGAAGATGTCGGTGCCCTTGCGCCACTGGACATGGCCCGCGCCGCAGACGATGCGCGCATCCGCCAGATCACGGCCCAGGGCCGCGGAAATCCTGCGCCGCGCCTCGACCCGGCGCCGTTCGGTGACCTGCCCGTCGATCAGCGGGTGCTGGGGAATGATGGTGCTGTCAGTCGCGGTGTCGAAGTCGACATCCGCAAGGCGCCCCTGCCAGCTGTCGCGGACATGTTCGGAGGAGAAGATCAGCAGATCCGCAAAGGCCGCCATGTACAGAGACTTCCATGACGGGAACGTATAGTCTGAATATTCATGGATATAGGCCGCGAACGGCACCTGCTGTGCGACCAGCGGATGGATGAACGGTGCGCATTCGACGGAATTCAGGATCGCATGGTCGATCCGGCGGAACACGTCGGCGTTCAGGTAGGGCATCTCGCGCAGCGGGTTCTGGGTCACCAGCGCGCCGCAGCAGTGGGGCAGGAACTGGTCCAGCAGGTCCCCGCCGCGCAGGGCGGCCACCGCGACGTTGTGGGTCCGGCTTGCCTCGCGGACAAGATCGCGTCCGACGACGGGCGCGCCGGTGCGCGACATCTCGTGGACGCAGATCAGGACGGTAGGCAGTTCGGGCCGGAACACCTGCTGGCCCCGGTGCAGCCCCTTGCGCAGATCCGCAAGGGTGCGGCGCCCACCCTCGACCGATCCGAAGCGCAGATAATGCATCAACGGGTTCATCCCCGCCGCCTCGATGTCGGGATACCATTCCAGATAGGCCGACATCGAAAAGTCCGAGATGGCCGCATCGACCGGAGCGCCCAGCAGGATCGCCTCGAACGCCAAGTGCAGCGCATCGGGATGCCCGGCGTCGATCGCCGCGCGAATGCCCGGGTCCGTGACCAGCCTGTCCAGGGCACCGTCGATATGGGGCGCCTGTCGGCGCAGGAGACTGTAATATGTACCGTTGCGGCCTTCGGCCTTTCCGCAGTCGACGAAATGGCGCAGCAGCGCGGCATCGTCACCGTCGATCTCGGGATAGGTGCGGGCGTAGAATGCCGGGTCGAAGCGAAAATCAGGGCGTCGGTCCGCGATCCCGGCGCGACCGGCAATGGCCGTCCAGATGTCGTTCAGTTGTGGCATTCAGGCTCCTGCAAAGGCGGCGGCAAGAAAGGCAAAGCGCCGGTCGTCCGACATCGACCGGCCACAGAGATCGCGTGACAGCGACATCAGCAGCGGACTGCTGGCGATGATCGGCGCAAGGCGGAATGCGGTCACGGTTCCGTCCGCCTGCGCCGACCAGGCGACGGGGGCATCGCCGGAAAAGGCAGTCTGTTCGTCCTGCGGTTGACGATAGCGCAGGGCGCACAGATGTTCGGCAAGAAGCCGCTGACAGAGGCAGGCGCAGTCGGCCAACACCTGAAAGGCAGATGGCCGGGGGGTCAGGTGGGTAAAGCGCAGAACGGTCCCGCCGACCCGACCCGGCCCGGGGTGCAAGGCGGTGGCATCGAATGCTCCCACCGGCCCGGCAAGCACAAGGAAGTCGTTTTCTTTCAAAAGCTCGGCAGACAATGCCTGTGCCTGCTGGCTTGCCTTAGCGTGTAGGATCAACACTATGCCTGCTCCCTCGGGGTGACCTGTTCCGCCGACGCGGTGCTGTCCAAAGACCCGGATTGCGGTGACCGTACAGGGCTTATGGCCAGCCCTGCAGTTGTTTGCAATGCAGCATGTTTCCGGTATGGGTGATCGTGCCAAGGCCACGTTGCGCCGCGCATGTCAGTCACGATCAGCCCGCGTTTCGACGGAATACCGCGACAATAACGGATTATCATTCATGAACCGAACCCTTGTGATCGGCGGCTGCGGCTTCATCGGATCTCATATCGTCGACGCGCTTGTCGCCCGCGGACACAACGTCCGCGTGCTGGACATGAAACCCGAAGCCTTCCGCCCCCCCCTGCCCGGGGTGGAATACGTCAAGGGCAGCTTCTCATCCGAGGATGTCCTGAAGGTTGCCCTGCGCGATGTCGATTCAGTGATCCACAGCGCCAGCACGACGGTGCCCGCGACCTCCAACCTGAACCCGTGCGCCGACATCGAGGGCAACCTGATCGCGACCGTCCGGCTGCTGCACGCGATGCGGGCCCGCAACATTCACAAGCTGGTGTTCCTGTCGTCGGGCGGCACCGTCTATGGCGTGCCCCAGTGCGAGGAGGTGCCCGAAAGCCACCCCCTGCAGCCGATCAGTTCCTACGGGATCGTCAAGGTCGCCATCGAGAACTATCTGCACATGGAGCGCAAGCTGCATGGGCTGGATTTCGTCGCCTTGCGGGCCTCGAATCCCTATGGCCCGCGCCAGGGTCATGCCGGCCTGCAGGGCATCATCGGCACCTATCTGTGGAAGATAGCCCGCGGCGAACAGATCGAGGTATGGGGCGACGGCAGCGTCATCCGCGACTTCATCGACGTCCGCGACCTTGCGGCGCTGTCGGCGATCGCCCTGGAATCGCCGATCAACGGTTGCTTCAATGCCGGTTCGGGCGAAGGCGCGTCGGTCAAGCGCATCGTCGAGCTGACGGCACAGATCACCGGGCGGGATCTGTCGCCGCTCTATCGACCCGGCCGCGGCTTCGACGTGCCCAGGATCATCCTGGACATCGCGCGCATTCGAAAGGCGGTCGGATGGAACCCCACCATCCCGCTGGAGCAGGGCATGCGCGACAGCTGGGACTGGATCCGTCAGCAGCAGCAGGTTTCAGCCGTCGCCTAGGCGGCGGCCTGTTGGCCTGCCCTTCCCGGCACGCTATAGCATCGGCCAAAGCATGACGGACTGTCGACCATGCACAAAGGCGGGGCGGGGCAATGAGAATTCTTCTGGTGGGTGCGGGACTGTCCGGTGCCGTGATCGGGCGGGAGCTGGCCGAGGCCGGGCATGACTGCCGCATCATCGACGCGCGCCCCCATATCGCCGGCAATTGCCATACCGAACGCGATGCCGACACCGGCGTCATGATGCATGTCTATGGCCCGCACATCTTCCACACCGACGACGAGGGCGTGTGGGATTACGTCAACCGCTTCGCGCGCTTCATGCCGTTCCAGAACCGGGTCAAGACGACCGCGCAGGGCCGGGTCTATTCGCTGCCGGTGAACCTGCTGACGATCAACCAGTTCTTCGGCACCACCCTGCGCCCCGAGGAGGCGCGCGCCTTCATCGAATCCAAGGCCGTCACGACCATCACCGATCCGCAAAGCTTCGAGGAGCAGGCCCTGCGGTTCGTGGGCCCGGAACTCTACGAGGCCTTCTTCAAAGGCTACACCGAAAAGCAGTGGGGCTGTTCGCCGACCGAACTGCCGGCGTCGATCCTCAAGCGGCTGCCGGTGCGGTTCAACTATGACGACAACTACTTCTTCCACCGTTTCCAGGGGATGCCGCAGGACGGCTACACCGCGATGGTCGCGGCCATCCTGGACCATCCGCGGATCACGGTCGAACTGGGCACCGAATACAGCGCCGAGATGGCGGCAGAGGCCGATCACGTCTTCTGGTCGGGGCCGCTGGACGGATACTTCGACTATTGCCTGGGTCGCCTTGGCTATCGGACGCTGGATTTCGAACGCTTCAGCCATGACGGCGACTATCAGGGCTGCGCGGTGATGAACTACGGCGACCGCGACGTGCCCTATACCCGCATCACCGAGCACAAGCATTTCAGTCCCTGGGAGAGCCACCAGGGGTCCGTCTGCTATCGCGAATACTCCCGCGCGGCAGAGCCGGGCGACACGCCCTATTACCCGATCCGCCTGGTCGAGGAGAAATCCCTGCTGGAGCAGTATGTCGACCTGGCCCACGACACCCCCGGCGTGACCTTCGTGGGCCGCCTCGGCACGTATCGCTATCTGGACATGGACGTGACGATCAGAGAGGCGCTTGACACGGCAAAGAAGTTCACAAACCACGCCGCTGATATGCCGGCTTTTGCTGCAGAGCCCCTATAAATGTTTAGGCATCTTTTTCAACGCAAGGCAAAGCGCACGCCCAGACCACAAGAAGCCTTCGTTCGGGAGCTTGGCGATCATAGGCTTCAGTTTGAACCAGGAAATGAAACTCTAATCGTAAGTTTCGACAACGCCGCACGTCCAGTGCAAGAGCCGTATATTGGTCGACCGACATGGGGAGACAAGTTTTATCGCAGCGAAGGCTTTTCCATCCTTGGTGTTATAGCTCGTCGCGCTATTTGGTATAGAGATCCGAAGATAATAGAAGCGTTAGAGTCGCTCCGAGATGGCGGGTTTTTCGCATCATTTGACAGGGTGATCATGAGCGGAGGATCAATGGGTGGTTTTGCTGCAGCAGCATTTGCACCTCTTGCGCCTAATTCTCTTGTTATTGCGTTCAGTCCGCAGAGCACATTAGATGCAAAAAAAGTTCCGTGGGAGTGGCGATATTCCGAAGGGAAGGCCCAGGATTGGAGCTTGCCTTACAGTGAAGCCGCTGAAGGAGTTGCTTATGCTAGGCACTGTTACGTAGTGTATGATGGACTTGATCGACCGGATAGGCGGCACGCACGTCGATTTGGTAACCCGGCGAAAACAACGCACCTCAACCTTCCTGGTGGTGGTCATGGGGTTTCTCCTCTCCTCTCTCAAATGGGGCTGCTAAAGCTAACAACCCAGAAAATGATCGAAATGTCGCTGGATAAAAGCGAATTTCAGATTCTTGCACGAAACCGTAAAGCTGCCGTTCAATATCATCGTGTAATGGCAAATCACGCGATAAAAAGAAAAAAATTTGCATGTGCCCAACAGATATGTGACGCCGCCCTTCCAAAATTTCCTCTATCAGATCTCGCAAGCATAAAAGCAAAAGCGATGGCGGCCAGATCAGACGCTGGCGGCAATGCGGCAACCGCTGCGATCTCTCAATCAAACACTGGGAATACAGGGATGACGATATCCAATACCCATAGGCTCAATGCGCGGTTTCCTGCGTTAAAACGCAATATCTTTATTGTCACCTATGGCCGAACCGGATCAACCCTTCTTCAAAGTCTTGTACAAACGCTGCCGGACTGCACAATCCGGGGTGAGAACCATAACGTTATTGAAACAATTTGGAATGCCGCCATGAGGGCGCGAATGACGCGAGGCACTTGGGGGAACGAAGAACGAAAGTCGAATCATCCGTGGTTTGGCGCAGAAAATATTCGTCCTGCGCTATTTGCTGCTGGCATGATCGATTCTATGATCGACAACGTAATCACCCCACCACGGAACGCAAAATATTTTGGATTCAAGGAAATCCGATACAACGCACTTGGCGATAGATTTCCCGACTTACTCGACTTTATGCGCTTTCATTTCAAAGATCCGATTTTCATATTCAATACGCGCAACATTGAAGATGTCGCAAAATCTGCTTGGTGGAAAGATTGGAAGTTAAAAGATGTTGAGAAGCTTGTGCGCGACATGGATCAGAGGTTTTCGGAGTATCACGATCGACACAAAGAATGTTCTATCATGATGTCCTATGAAAGATTTTCACAGGATCCAAATGCAATCAAGCCGCTGTTCGACATGCTGCAAGAACCGTTCGATCAACAGAAGATTGCAGATGTGTTGACCACTCGGTTGACCCATTAAAAATCAGTGCTGACGCGCATGCCGCGTCAGCATCACCTTGTCCGTCAAACGCGCTCAATGGCCGGGCGAAACCCCAAGCCTTTGATGATCGCGCCATAGATCTGGCGGCGCAGGGATGAGGGCACGTCGCCGCGGCGCATCTGCCCCCGGACCCCATAGGCATAGGCCAGCACGCCCATCAGGCCCATCTCGCGCCGGCGCCATGAGGTTTCGTTGCGAGCTCCGTACTTGAACTTCCAGAGGCTCTTGTCGTCGACCAGGCCGAAGTTGACGCCCCGGTTGTCGGGCGTGTCGTGGACCACGACGCTTTCGGGCACGAAGATGCCCGGATAGCTGCGCGCGATGCGGCGGGTGTATTCGGCATCGTCGAACCAGATGAAGTAATCCGCGATCGGCAGGCCGTGTTCGCTGACGGCCCAGCGCGGGATCATCACCGACACGAAGGACGCGCTGTCCACCAGCGCCCAGGCACTGCCCGGCCGCACGAAGCGTGCCCAGTCCCACACCGTGCGCGGACAGTTCATCTCGCACAGCGATCCGTCGATCCACTCGACCCGCGAACAGGCAAAGCTGGGGCGCCAGCCGTTATCGGCCTGGAAACCCGTCAGGGCCCGATGCAGGGATTGCAGGGCGTCCGGTCGGGGATAGGCATCGTCGTCCGACACCCAGAAATACTGCGCGCCCATCTGGTAGGCTGCCTTGATCCCGGCATGAAACCCGCCCGCCCCGCCGACATTCGCCGGCAGCCGCAGGTGGCGGATGGTCGGGTCGGCGTCGGCCCGCGCCTGCACCAGCGCTGCGGTGTCGTCGGTCGAGGCATTGTCCACGACCAGCACGATGTCGGGGCGCATGGTCTGCGCCGCCAGCGCGTCAAGCACCGCCATCAGCTTGCCCGAGCGGTTGAAGGTGACAATGACCGCAGCCGTCTTGTTCAGGACGCTCATGCCACGTCCCCTTGGGCCAGACGGCGATAGACGGGCATCAGCACCTCCTCGGCGGTCGGATCGGCGGTCAGACGCGTCCACGCAGCCTGCAGGGCGTCCTTGTGGCGCGCCAGGGTGCCTGCATCGCGCCACATCGCGTCGACTGCGGCCACCGTGCCCGCCACGGCCGCACGCGGCGCCAGCGGCACCAGCAGACCGTCGGGCAGCACCTCGTCCTGAGATCCGACGCGGGTCGAGATGGGGATGCAGCCATGGGCCACGGCCTCGTAGCAGACCAGCGCCAGACCCTCGTTGTTCGAGGGAAGAAGCAGGATGTCGGACCGTTCCAGCAGGGCCGGAATGTCGGTATTGCCGGGCAACAGGTCGACCTTGGACGACAGTCCGTGCTTGCGCAGAAGGCGCGTCAGCGTGCCGTCATAGGGACCTTCGCCGACGATGGTCGCGGTCAACGTGACGCCGTTCCGCCCGGCCCAGGCATTCAGCGCGCGCAGGGCCTCGACCACCACGACCGGTCGCTTCTGATAGAACAGCCGCCCGATGAAGCAGGCATGCAGCGTTTTCTGTCCCGCCTGCAGGCGCAGCGGCGGCAGCGCATCGTTGTTCTTGCGGTCCAGCATGCGGCCCAGGACGACCTTGCCAGCAGGGGCATGGAATCGGTCGCGGAAATAGCGGACCAGTTCTCCGCTGATGACATGCTGCATGTCCAGATAGTTGGACCACACGCCCGAGATCCGCGGATAGCCGCCATTCGCGTGTTCGACGATATGCGTGCTGTCGATCGTCTGCACCCACGGCAGGTGCATGCGCAGCATGGTCAGGCTTTCGTACAGCGGCGTGCAATGGTGGATGTGCACGGCGCGGATGTTTTCCGCCATCGCCAGCCGCTGGACATAGCGCGGCCACAGGTGGTGCGGCAGATAGCGATCCAGCCGGATGAAGGTCAGGTCCGGATGGTCGGGCAGCTTGTCCGCCAGCCGCTGCACGGCCGGAACCGACGCCACGACGAACACCCGCAGCCCGGCCGCCAGCGCCCAGCGCATGGTGTCGAAGCCCAGCTTCTCGGCGCCGCCCATCTCCAGCCAGTGCATGCCGATCAGGATGGCGGGACGCTTGTCGCTGTCGGGCGCCACGGGCGGGGGCAACAGGGCCGAGCCGTCGCCCAGGGGCATGGCCGTCTGGTCCGTGCGTCGGTCGGCCTGCCGCTTGCGGGCCATCTCGGCACCATAGCGCACCTGTTCGTACCACAGCGGGCTGGCGCGGAACAGCGCGCCCAGGCCGCGCATGGGCCTCCAGGGCGCATCGATCTGCTTGATCTCTCCGGGCAGGGGCAGGCGCGGGATGGCCAGGCGGATGGTCACCTGCGGCGCGCCGTCATAGGCGCCCGGCCGGGTCAGGGTGCCCAGATAATCCGCACCCAGGTCCTGGGGACGCGGATTGTGCGGACCCTCGATCACCTCGGGGGCGGCCCAGATCGGGTTGTTGCCCTGCGACAGGACGAAGAACAGCTGCTGCGTGGGAAACAGCAGCTCATAGATCGCACGGGCCTCGGCGATGCCGGCGGTCAGATGGGCCACCAGCGCAGGATCTGCGGGCGTGTGCGAGGCAAGGTCGGACATGGGCGAGGTCAATCCGTCTGTCGGGAGGAAGGGTCAGTCGATCAGACGCAGCAGATAGGCCCCATAATCGTTCTTGGCAAACCTTGCCGCACGCGCGCGCAGCTGGTCAGGCGAGATCCAGCCGGCCTCGAAGGCGATCTCCTCGGGGCAGCCGGTCTGCAGACCCTGGCGGTTCTCCAACGTGCGCACGAAGTTGCCCGCATCCAGCAGGCTGGCATGGGTGCCGGTGTCCAGCCAGGCAAAGCCGCGGCCCATGCGTTCGACGGTCAGCGACCCGTCATGCAGATAGCTTTCCAGAAG
>NZ_JXYF01000042.1:0-1213 GCF_000967735.1 Paracoccus sp. S4493 | reverse complement strand
TGTATCGACCCAGCAGAATCTGCACAGGTTAAGCCGCTAATGCGAATGCTTCAGCGGGGGTTTTCATGTCCAGCGCCTGATGCGGGCGTCGGTTGTTGTAGAAGCTGATCCAGTCGCCGATGGCGCGCGTCGCGTGCTGGATGCTGTCGAAGCGCTGGCGATGGATGCACTGTTCTTTCAGTGTCCGGATCACACGCTCGACCATGCCATTCTGCTGCGGGCAATGCGGCGTGATAAACTCCTGCTTCAAGCCATAGCTGCGGACCAGTGCGGTGTAGCGGCGTGACGTGAAGACCAGGCCGTTGTCGGACCTCAGAAGGAACTCGCGCGTGACCTTTCCCAAGGTGCCGAACCGGCTGATCAGGGCGTGCTCCAAGGCGCTGGCCGCCGTTGTCGCTTTGCCGGAGCGCGACAGATGCCAGCCCAGTAGCTCGCGGGTGTGGCAGTCGATGACCAGGGCCAAAGTGGTCCAGCCGTCGCGCCCTGCCCAGACTCGGCACAGGTCGGTGGACCAGCGCTCGTTCGGCGCGTTCGCGACCGAGGGCACGGCCTCGATGCGGGGCCGCATGCCGATCGGGCGCTTGCGGACCTGCCAGCCTTTGAGCTGGAAGATGCGCTGAACCGTGTTCTTGTTGAAGCCCAGAAGCCAGGCGACCGTGCGATAACCGAAGGAAGGCTCCTTTTCGATCATCGCCTTGATCGGCTCGGCAAAGCGGGGATCGATCTTTGGCGTGGCCTTCGTCGGCTTGTAATAGACGGTCCGCCGCGGCACGCCGAACCAGGCACAGAGCTTGGTCAGCGGCACCGCGATCCCATCCGCCAGAAGGCCCTCATGGAGCGTCCGGATCAATTGCCGTCCTCCCGCTCCATGAGGGCCGCCAACTTTTTTCTGGCGCGCAGCTCCAGCATGGCCTCGCCATAGGCCTCCTGCAGGTCCTTCAGCTGCTTCTCATACTGCTCGCGGATCTCCAGCGGGTTCGCACGCAACGCGTTCTCCATGCCCCGCTTGGCGTCATCCACCCAGCCCTCGATCTCCGAAGGCGACAGGTCATACGCCCGACTGGCCTCTGCCACCGTCGTCTTGCCCTGAATGATCTCGACCACCAGCGCCGTCTTTCGCTTGGCCGTCCACCGCTTGATGCTGTCGTCCATCGTCACACTCATCGCTACCGTCTCCTTTGTAGCATGAGCAGATCTTCACCGGGTCGATACA
>NZ_JXYF01000041.1:0-1799 GCF_000967735.1 Paracoccus sp. S4493 | reverse complement strand
CGATACAGCAATGCTATGCCTGATCCGCTTTACTCGAGTTGACCCAGATGCGGATCTTGTCCTCCTATCGGCTATGGTGACGAACACGGGCGAGATCGCCGAATGGCTTGGGAAGTTGACGGAACGCCGGTCCATCCCTCTTGATGACGTTTAGAAGCCGACCCGACAGTTGCGGGGCTGCGTCGTGTACCAAGCGGACGCGATCGAATGTCATAAGCAGCATATAAGAGAGGCTTAGCAGAGAAGAACCATACTAGGTCCGCCTGCTACACTCAATCGAACCCTAAACGCTGCTCCATTCGGTTTTTTCAGCTTAAAGCAGACATGGGTGTCAACAAGGCGCGATGAGTACGCACTGCTCTCGCTTTTGGACCATAAGGTCCTATTGTCCACTAATAAACAATGGGGTCTGACCCTAGACTCGGGTGAGCTTGCGTCGCAAATTGCTGCTTCGGCATCAGCTGCCGGACCCTAGACCCTCGTCTTTTCCCAGTCAGTTCCCAACGCATGGTCGATCGCCAAAAAGGCGTCGGCGATCATCAACGCTCCTCCGACCGAGCTTACGGCAATTGAAAAGCGTCTATACGAAACAGTAATCGATGAAATAGGTAACGCGGGCGATGCTTATCTCGTCGTCGAGAACGTTGCTCTGCAAAGCGCCGCCACGGCCCATCACCGCCTTTTGCTTCCATATGAAAGCGACTTAGCGGAGATTGTTGATTTCCACCCAGAACTGAGCCGGGTTTGGAGTGAACCCCATGGGCTGGACCACAGGCCCCTAGAAAACTGATACGCTGGACAGGCCTTGATTGGAGAAGGCCCATGACGTCACGAGGTCCCTACCGCCGGCATTCGACGCCGTTCAAGCTGCAGCTTTGCCAAGACATCCGCACCGGTGCTCTTGGGCGGCGCGATGCGCAGCGCAGCCACAATCTTTCCGCTAACCTCATTCAGCTATGGCTCACGCAATATGACCGGGGCGAGTTGAACGACGAGGAAGCCGAGGCCAGTGTCATTGCAGAGTATGAAGCTCGCATTGCCGCGCTCGAGCGGAAGGTGGGTCAGCTCACGATGGAGCTGGATCTTGCAAAAAAAACACCACGGATGTCGACCGCGGGCGGCAGCGAAAGATCCTTCGTGATCAGCGGCCCCTTGGCTGCTCCGTCAGACGGGGGTGCAAAGCCATGAACCTGCCGCGCAGCACCTACTACTACCGCTCCGCCAGGACCCTCACGCTGACGGACGGCGAACTCACCGCCATCATCGAAGATGTCCAGGATGAGCTACCCTGCTATGGCTATAGACGCGTGACCCACGAGCTTCGGCGCCGTGGTTTGCAATCAATCACAAGAGGGTAGCACGGGTCATGCGAGTAGCGGGACTGGGCATCAAGCCCCGCAAGCGCTCTGTGCGTACGACTGACAGCCGGCATGATTCTCCAATCTTTCCCAACCTGTATCGCAACCTCATTCCCGATCGCCCTGACAGGGTCTGGGTCGCGGATTTCACCTACATCCGTGTCGTCACAGGCTTCTGCTACCTGGCCGCCATCCTGGATGCCTGTAGCCGCAAAGTCATAGGCTATGCATTGTCACAGCATCTGGATACGGAACTGGCACTCGCAGCTCTGCGCGCGGCCGTCATGACCAGAAAGCCTTCCGAGGGCTGCATTCATCATACGGATCGCGGCTGTCAGTACGCATCCCAAAGCTATCGGGACGCCCTTGATGCTTCAGGCTTGCGCGGTTCGATGAGCAGCGTCGGCAATCCTTATCATAACGTAAGCGCGACGTCGCGGC
>NZ_JXYF01000040.1:0-66393 GCF_000967735.1 Paracoccus sp. S4493 | reverse complement strand
GCGTCCACGTCCAGCGCGCGGACGGTATTGCGCGCGGCCAGCAGGACGGCGTTGGAGAGACCGACATAGCCAATGCCTGCGACGGCGATGATTTTTGAGGACACTCTAAAGTTCCTTGGTGGCTCGTGTTATAAATTTACGGCTCTTTGCGGGAAAGGGCTTATTATGTGTAACCATCCTCGACTTCCTCTTCCCAGCCATAATGGGAGGAGATCGTGTCATGGACGTCCGAAATCCGCTGCAGAAGAGCATACAATGACGCCGTCTTTATCGGCAGTTCCGCAATGTTTTTCTCATAATTTTCCGAGCAAGGCATTCCAAATAAGCTTTCGCAGAACTGTATATTTCGAATGTGCTCTGCGTTTTTAAACTTGGAGGCAGCAAAGCCCGCAAAAAAAGCATCCATTGAATCATACAGGGAATTGACTTCTTCAGTAATTCCCGACGTCAATTCTGGGTTCTCGCTAATTTTTGACAGGACTGCAATTCTTGCTTTTTGCCGTTGCTCTGCTACAGACAAGCTGGAGAAATACTCTTTTTCAGCTTCCAGCTTATCGGCATGAAAGCATCGTCTGAATAAAGCATAGTTCACTGCGCCAAGCTGATTACAGAGAACAAGGAAATGCCCAAGATAAGCATAGTTGCTTACTATGTCTTCATTCGATCCATAGGGCCGAAAACTGTCGATCTCTGATATCTTTCGAGCAAACCTAACTTTAGGCTCGATGTTCGCCAGTGAAAGCTTGCCCGTCATTTACTCGTCCTGTTCTTCTCTGAGTTCTCTCGGGAGAACATAGCAGTGACACGTCGTCAAGCTCCGCCGCGAATTTGGGCAGCATCATTATCCGAGGTAGCCACGCAAATGCGGGCGCGAGCAGGAATGTTTGCGGTTTGGCCGGGTGAGATGTTATGAACATGCCAGTTCAGGCTGCCAGGCTTAGCCAACATGACAGTGAACCTAGACCATGCCCGCCGTAAGAGACTCGCTTCAGCGCTGTCAGAATCGCATGCGAAGGTGGAGATGTGCGAAAAGGCGATTGCGCAGAATCAACTCCAGTTGCTTTCACTGAGGCGTGAGCTGATAGCGGCCTTAGCTCAGCTCTCAGATGCGAAACGGCGCTATGATCAAACCAAGTAAGTCAGAATGAATGTTATGCAAGTGTACCTGATCGCTGCTGTTTAGTCTTCCAGTGCTGCCTTGCGGGCATCGAGGATCTCCTGTCGGGTCTCACGTACATGGACGATATGCTGGGAGCCATTCTGATAGAGCGCCAAGATCGACGCGCCTTCAGCGCCATTGTCGATGTTGAACTCGGTTGCCTCTGTGAAGGTCAAACCCACGGGTTCGCCTGACGGCATTCTGGTCAGCGTCATCTGGGGCATAACTTGCCACTCCTATGGTACCTGCACGGTATGCAGATAATAGAAGGTGAACCGATCTGTTCCATTGGTTTCGCACTGAAGGCAGAACGCCGCTTATCCGCCAAGCTATTAGGTACCATCGCTCAGAACCCGACCTACGACAGCACTACCGCTAGCACGGCGAATGCCGCTACGAGCTCGCACAGGTCACGGATCAGGAGTACTGCTCCTGCTCGACCTTATTCTGCTAAAAGACCCAATTTATGTGCTCCATCTCTCGGTTCAAAATTGATGCTGAGACTTAGCGAACGATGGATCTGCCGATCGTGTCGGCAGAGCAAATAGCCAGTACGCCCCAAGCTTCTTCAGGCCCCACGCGGTAAAGATGCTGACGCATGTCGAAATGATCACCAGGACGGGCACGGCAACATTGTCATGGATGGACGTGATATTTAGCCGCTCAAGAATTGGAAGAGTAAGGGCGATAACCAACAGGTGGATGAGGTAGATCGCTAGCGTGTTTCGCCCCAGGTATCCGAACAGCGTCTGCGCTACAGGCGTCTTCGATATCACGATCGCAGCCATTATTCCGCCGATCATGCCGCAGATGTTCAGCGACACTGCGGACATGCCTACAGCGATGGAAAGGATCGCCGAAAGCTCCCTGAACGCCAGGGACATGGCAAGCAAAGTGACGACCAGCATACCCATCACCGGAATGCTTTGTGAAAGACGCTTCAGGGCGGGCATGCCATAGATCGCCGGAAGCACGAAGAACGGCACATACTTGAGCGCATTGATCTGGGCGAAGTTTAGTCCAAGGGGCTCGACGATCGGCGAGAACGCCACGACGCTCGTAGCAACGGTTAGAAGCACTGCAAAGGCAGGCAATGAGACCAACGCACGTGCGAGCAGGAAATAGAGGGACAGGGCCCAGATGAACCAGATCCCTGTCTGAGGCCTGAAGAACCCGGAAAGCACAGTCTGGATCAGTCCGCCTGACAAGTCTGCTGAAGGATGCGGCGCCACGTACTTGAAGAATGCAAGGTGGATGATGCTCCACAGCGCAAACAGGTACACGTACATGAGCGATTTTTTCCTAGTCACCGCGCTCCAACTGCGATGCATAATCGATGATGCCAGAAAACCAGAGATTGCAAAGAAGAGCGGCATTCTCACAGGCTGAAATACAGCCGACATAAAGCTGTAGGCCTGAGATTGTATCTCATAACTGCTGGCTATGATATTAGCGTGGTACGCAACCACAAGGAGAATAGACAGCCCTTTCGCAGCGTCTATCCAATCTATTCGGTTGCTCTTTTTTTCCGGAGCAATTGAGGAGGACAGCTGGGGCATAGAAGAGCTTTCGACAAAAACCACGGCATTACTTTAGTTCGAGAATGAAGACAAACGTGTTAACCTTTTCTCTTACTTCTCAAGCCAAGGCGCCAGCGCTGGCAGCGGTCCCGTGATCTCGATCGTGTCCAGCATCCCCGGCCTGCTCAGCACAGCCCATAGGTCCAGCAACGCCCCGCACCATGCCAGGTAGTTCCGGCGCTTGGCGGCGACCATGCTGGCGGTGCCGGTGTAGCTGATGGCGCAGACGTCGCCCTTGCGCTCATGCCGGTTCCGGTGCCGGTCGCGCCACACCCAAGTGCTGCCATTGCGCGACACCCCGGCCACGAAGCACCCGTCCTCGTCGCTCCAGTCCCACCCGCAGGGCGTGATGCTGATGCGATCCCTCTGCCCCCAGTCCGGCGCGCTGCGGGCGCGGGCCAGCTCGGCGATCTGCATGGCCATCCGGCGGCCGCCGACGTGATCCGGCAACGCCTCGACCACGGCAGCGATGACCTGCGCATCCCGGTGCGGGTCGCTAGTCCCTCCCCCGTCGACGGTGACGCCGACCTTGTGCCGCTCGGCCATGATCCAGAGCGTGTCGACGCCCGGCCCGTCAAACTCGCGGGCGCAGTACTGATCGAAGTCGAGGACAGCCTTCTCGGTGAAGAAGGCCCACGCTAGGGCGTCGGTGATCGACATGGCGCGGGTGGTGCGGGATCCGGTCTTGATCGGGTCGTGCAGGCTCATGCGGCCCCTCTGGTTTTTATAGCGTCCGAGAACCTGCTCATGCCACGGTGTCCTTCCGGTACCGCAGCGCAGCCAGGAGCCGCTGCTGGCCATCCATCGAGGGCTTGCCGTTCTCGCCCAGCACCTCGGCGCACAAAAACGCCTTCCAGCGCGCCAGCGCCATGGAGGCCTGCACCTCCAGCTGCAATGCGACAGCCTCAATCTTGTTGCCGCTGATCAGCAGCTCCGCGATGGCCAAGTCCTCTGCCGGAGTGAAGGCCGGGGCCATCTTCTCCAAGTGCTTCACGATGGCGCGCTCGGGCAGGCTTAGCGCACCCCAAGGGCGGTCGGTGGTCTGCGACCTGGCTGCGGCCGGAGCTGCGAAGGGCCGTGCTGCAGGCTTCTTGATCGGGTCTTGAGCGGCGGTCGGTTTCGGGGGCACAGGCTTAGCAATTGCTGACGCTGCGTTCTTGATCGGCTCCTGCTTCGGGGCGGCCTCGGCGGGGGTATCGACCCTGGCTGCAACCTCCGGAGGCGTCAGGCCGTGGTCAGGCTGCAAGCGGATCTCGACCGGCGCCGGCGAACCTACATACTGCGTCCCCTGGTCGGCCTCGCTGACGAATAGCTTGCGGCCGGTGGCCTCCTCGAACTCGGTCAGCGCGTTTGCGAGCAGAGCGAGGGCGGTCCCCTCCTGCATCAGCTTGTGGGCGCGGTCGGTGATCTCGGTGACGGTCATGCTTGCGAAATGGATGCTCACTGTCGGGTTCCTCTTGGTGGGGTTGGGGTGTTGGGCGGCCATGGGTCAGCCTCCGATCATTTTGCGGCGCCTGGCACGGCGCTGCTCTGGGGTTTCGGCTGGTGCACTAGGCGTGCCTGCTGCCGGTCGCGCAGTCTTAGCGCGGGCAAGTTCGTTCATCCCGGCGGTGAACCAGGACCAGCGGTTGGGCATGAATCCGGGCGACTTGCTGCGCTGCTTTGCGAGCATGTCCCGGATCACACCGTCCTGCTCCGATCGGCTCAGGCCAAGCCCATCCCACTTCGCGATCTCGACCTGGTCGTTGGTCGTACCGGTGAACCGTCCCTCTGGAGTGATGCCCGCAGCGGAGCATCCCATGAGGCTGAGAACCTCTTCCCTTCGACTGTCCCTTGCAGCGACGACGACAGCAGGCTGTGCCTCGCGCGCAGTCGTTGACGGTTCAATGACGGTTCCTGACGGTTTGGGTGAATGTGGTTCAGGGGTTTTGCGAACGTGGTTCAGGGGGGTGGTGAACCCGGTTCGGGGGTGAACGTCGTTCAGGGGTGAACGTGGTTCAGGGGTCGCGGTGACGGTATAGAGGTTCGCACCCCCCTGCCCTGCACATGGCGTGACCGTGACGAAGCCCTTCTCGATCAGCCGTGAAATGACCTTCTGAATGCCGCGGCCGGACAGTTTCGTGCGCTTGGCAAGCCGTGCGATAGACGGGTAGCACCTTCCCAGATCGTCGGCATGATCGGCCAGCGCGATCAGCACGAGGCACTCGCTGCTGTCGATGCCCTCGATGTCCCACACGGCGGACATGACCTTGATGCTCATGATCCTACTCTGACCAAACGGTGTTGGTGGAGAGGGCGCACAGGCAGCGGGCGGTGCCGGTCTGTCCCATACGCTGCTTGGCGACGCCGATTTCGAGCTTGCCGCGGGCGGCCTCCATATCGAGGAGCCAGTCGGCATACTCGTCTTGGTCGGACGCTTCGGGTTCCTCCTGCGCCAGGTAGTATTCCGGTCGGTAGCAGAACAGCACGCTGTCAGCGTCCTGCTCCAGCTGGCCACTCTCGCGCAGATCGGACAGGATCGGCCGCTTGTCGTCGCGCTTGTCCACCTCGCGGGACAGCTGGGACAGCGCCACGACCGGAATGTTCAGCGACATGGCAATGCCCTTGAGGGCAATGCTGATCTCGGTGACCTGCTCGTACCGGCTGCGGCCCCGGCTGGATTTGAGCAGCTGGGCATAGTCGACGATCAGCAGGCGGAATTTCGGGTTGGCCCGGGCGATCTGCCTGACGGCCATCGAAAGCGCCTCGACGTTGGCGTGAGCGCGCGAGAGGAAGGTGATGGGCAGGTTGCCTACTGCCTCGGCGTTTTCGACTAGGCCGCGGACTTGGTCCTCGCTCATGATCCCGGTGCGCATGTCGACATAGGGCACCGCACAACCGTACTGGGCAGAGGCCTCCGACAGAGCCCGCTGCGCCATGGCGGCCGGGGTCATCTCCAGAGAGGCAATGGCGACCCCATGCCCGGCCCGTGCAGCGTTCAGTGCCATCGTCAGCGCCACCGCGGACTTGCCCATGGCCGGGCGCCCGCCGAGGAGCGTCAGTTCGCCGGGATAGAGGCCCGGGATGATGTCATCGAGCGCGGGGATGCCGAAGCGGACGAGATCGGCATTGGTCCCTTGATAGGCCTCGATCGCCATGGCCATCGCCTCACGCACCGCAGCACTCATGGACACGGGGCGGTCGGCTTCGGTCGTGAACTCGGCTGCCAGAATCTCGCGCTCAAGCCCGTGCGCGATCTCAGTGGCCGGAATGTCCCCGCGCAGCAGTGATGTCTGCGCCTGCGAGATTGCGGCGGCCAGTGCGCGCTTTCGGGCCAGCTCGGCAAGGTGCTTCGCCATGTCCGCGGCAAAGGCCGGCGGCAGGCTGTTCGACGCCATGCGCACGAGGTATGCCGGGCCCCCAGCTTCCTCCAGATCCCGCGAGCCCTGCAGGTCCGCCTTGATCGTGACCGGGCTGACCAGGTCGCCCCGATTGGCGCGGGCCTCGATCAGGTCATAGATCTCCGCATGCAGCGGATGATGGAACAGCTCGGCGCCGCCCGTCCGCATAACTGCCGGGACAAGCCGATCGTTCATGAGCAGCGCGCCAAGAAGCTGCTGCTCGCCTTCTATTGAGTAGTGACCCGTCTCGGGCCGGATGGCGGTTACGACGTTCATTCTGCTGCCTCACATTTCTTCCAGACCTGCTCGGCTGCGAGGTCGCCCACGCTGCTCCAGTGGGCAGGCTGGGGGGTATGGTTCCAGACCTCGCCGCGGCTCACGCGCGCCAGGGCGGCAAGGGTTTGTTCCTTGGTGGGGCCCGGGCGGCTCATTCGGCACCCCCACCCACGATCAGGGCGCGCAGCTGGCTGTCCGTCAGCGGCAAGGATTCGATCTCGACCACGGTCGCTGCGGCTTCGCCCCACATCTTCAAGGCCCGGGCGTCGGCCACTTGACAGTCGTCCGTCCATGCGACGCGGTTCAGGCCGTCCTTCACCGCTTTCAGCAGATTGTCCCCGTCCGGCTTCTGGACGTGCCAGCTGCCCATGGCCGCGGCGCGGCGCTTCTTTGACCAGCTGACAGCAGGCTCGAAGATCGCGGTGATCGTCAGGCTTACCGGCCCGGTTAGGGGCTCCGGAAAAGCCGCCATTCCATGCTGGCGCACCACGTCCTCGAACCGGGCATTGGCCGGGTCGTTGACCGTGACGGCGCGGCCGAGGCGGGGGTTGTAGAACCCCCTTGCCCGCTTCTTGACAAATGGCTTGCCGGGAATGGTGATGATGACCTTCACACCATCCCCAACGCGGCTTTGTACATGTCGAGGATCGCCTCTTCCTCGGCGATGTCGTCCTTGTCGCGACGGCGCAGGGCGACGACCTGCTTCATCACCTTGGTGTCGTAGCCACGGGCCTTGGCTTCAGCCATGACCTCCTTCTGACGTTCGGCGATGTCCTTCTTCTCGGCTTCCAGCTGCTCGAATTGCTCGATGAACTGGCGCAGCTCGTCGGCAGCGACGCCATATGCTTGATCGTCCACAGCATGATCCTCCGGGGTGTTCTTCAAGGGGGGCACCTTGCGGCGCTTGCGGTCAGCGGCCGACATGCGCCGGCCGATGTTCTTCAGATCTTCGACCGTGGTCGTGACAGACGTGCCGCCTGCTGAAATTGTCACCGATGGGCTGCGGAGTGCTGCTTCTGCATCTGCATTCGCCTTGATTGGCCCGGTCCAAAGCACGTCGCGCTTCCCGAACTCGCAGGGCTTCGTGACCACGCCACGAGCCTCCATCTCCTCGATGAGGCGGGCGGCTGCGTTGTAGCCGATGGCCAGCTTCCGCTGGAGATAGCTGGTCGAAGCCCGATCATCGTTCACCACGATCCGGATGGCTTCGGATAGGCGGGGCAGGTCTTGCTCGCTCGGCATCTCAACCGTCCTCGCGCACGAGGACCGCGGCGGTGCGCTTGGCGCTGTCGATGACGTCCGCGATCTGCTTGCGCGCGGTGGCGCGGCAGCCCTTGCCCATGGCCAGCTGCGTAAGGGCCATGACGGCCTCGCCACCTTCGGCCGCAAGCTCGCCGGCGGACTGCATCAGGCAGGCCGCGTCCTGCACCTCGGGCAGCGACTGCATCAGCCAGCGGCGCACGGGCTGCTCGCCTATGGCATCCTCCAGGGCCATGATCTCGATCAGCGGCCAATCCAGCTGGCCGGACTGCCGCTTGGAGATCGAGCCCTTGGAGATGTCGTGCCCGAGGCGGGCGCCGATCATGGCGGCAGCGGCATCGAAGCCTCCGGCCTTCTCGATCAGGTTGGCCATGAAGGCGCGGATAATCCCTCGTTCAGACATGGATTCCTCCGGAAACCGCGTTTCCTTTTTTGACCGCCGGGCCCGTGGCATCAGATGATGGGTGGAGCCGGTGGGGTTCTGAGTGGAGTGTGTGACGTGGCATCGGTTTCACCTGCGCCCTGGTCGGGCGGGTTGCGGATGGTGGGGAATGTGAGGGGATCAGGCAGCTGCCCTAGCGCGGCGTGCGTGCGCGAGATCCTCCAAAGTCAGCCGATGACCGCGCCGTTTGGCTGCGTCGATCAGATCAAGGTCACGAGTGGCCGGGATGCTTTCGCGGACGAACCACGAATGCACCGTTGTGTAAGGCAGGCCCAAGTCAGACGAGAGGGCCGCGGGGGTTGTCCAAATTTGCTTGAGCTTGTCCATAGTGCAATACTACGCAATATGCGCAGCTTCAGTCAATACGCAAACCGGCAAGATGACTTCGCGGTATGCGTAACTATTATTGGTGCCAACCCATGATGGTGGCGCTGATGCTTGAAGATCGGGAAGATGACGTTGAAGCGGTCGCTGCTAGGCTCAAAGCGGCGCGCGAAGCACTTGGTCTATCAAAGCGCGAGTTTGCAGAGCGCGCCGACATGGGCGAGCAGACTTATGGCCCTTTCGAGAACGGTACACGTCCTCTTAGCTTGATTGCGGCAAAGAAGATCCGAAAGGCTCACGGTCTGACCTTGGAGTTTATGTACTTCGGGAAGATCGAGGACTTGCCGCATAGGATCGCCGCGAAGTTATGAGGCAGTCCGTCCGTCAGGTCAGCCCAGAAGTCCAAGGGCAAGCCGCTCTCGCGCCTGGCATCTTTCAGCATCTCCAACATCTCGTCGTCCCGCATACCCACCCCGAATAAGAACATAACGAGAACATAGAGGAACGCGCACCGTTCTGTCTACCCGCTAGGTTTAGCTTTTCGCAGGTCGGGGACCGCATAACGGGCATTTCGGCACAATATGTTGTGTGCAGATGCTTGTTGATCAAGATATGGGCCTATGTGCAACCCTTCTCAAAATCGATAGCCCGCCTACTCAGGCGGGCTTTTTCACGTTCGGAACATCAGTTCATTATTGGGGTTCATCCCACCGGAGGACCACGTCATGAACCACGACCAATCAAAGCCTACCCCTACCGATCAAGTGAAAGAAGCTGCAAGGACCGAGCGCCATCCCGAGGTGCCAGACCATGCAGCGGATGAAGCCAACCCGGCTATCCCTGGCGGCAATCGACCAGATGCTGCTGTAGCCGAAGATCCGGCTAAACCTGGCATGATCGATAAGAGCAAGACCTAGAAGGTCGGCAGCATCAGACCAATTGGAAAGCCCGCTCCGGCGGGCTTTTTCATGCGCCACAGCCTGGCGCTGGCAAGGGGCAGGATAGCAGCGAGAAATTGTCCTAGTCACAATAACTCCGCTTATTGCGTAGTTTTTTATTTGACACTGCGCATATTGCGTAGTTATCTTCATCTCCACAGGGCGCGACACACGAGCCGCCCGCCGAGATGGAGAACCCACATGCACCAGGCGAACTACCAAGAGGATGATCGAGACGGCTGCTTCTTCTGCGGCGTGGCCAGCGCATTCGCTATCTGGGCCATTGGCGCTGCGATCTTCGGGATGATCTGGCTCCTCACCAGCGATGCCTTTGCATCGACGGACCGCCCGGACCTTTGCGCCCAGTACCACGGCGGCGAGGTCGCGGCCTGCATCGCGGAGATGGGGCAGTGACGCTCCTCGGCAAGGACAAGTGCGCCAACGAGCTGCTGGGCAAGCTGATGACGCAGAACCTCGTGCTGCAGCAGCTGCTGAAAGAGCGCGGCGAGGTGAAGAAATGAACCGCACCCCCCTGCCCCCGGTCCTGTTCCTGGTGGCCCGTGACTATGGCGACCTGGGGATCGGCAGCCCGGACATCACCCCGAACCGCGACGAGGCGTACGACCAGTTCACATGCGCGACCGATGCGGGTGAGCCGGTCGGTGTCTGGCAGATCACCACCGCCGATGGCCTGCCCGCCGGCATCACTGACGTCACCGACGCATTCGAGCGCGAGCTGCAGGACGTCTGTATCAAGCGCGATCTGGATTTTCCGGCGGTTCGCCGCCTTGAGGACAACCCCGCGCTGAAGCTGGCCGCGGAATAGGAGAAACCCACATGAACGACATGACCAACACCCCCGGCACGGGGCTGATGCTGCCTGCCGGAACGGATCTTGCTGCGCTGTTCAAGGACGGCACCGGGATCGACCCGCTGATCGCCCGGATCGAAGCGGAGGTCCGCGCCCATGTCTCCGACGCCAGCACCAACAAGGGCCGCGAGGCGATCAAGTCGCTGGCCTACAAGGTGAGCCGGTCGAAGACGATGCTGGACGATGCCGGCAAGGCGCTGAACGAGGACGCCCGCAGGCAGATCAACCTGGTCGACGCATCCCGCAAGAACATCCGCGATCGGCTCGACGCGCTGCGCGACGAGGCCCGGGCCCCACTGGTTGCATGGGAAGAAGCCGAGGCTGCCCGCCAGGAGCGGAACAAGCGGCTTCTCGGCCAGCTGTCCAACCATGGCATGACTGGGCTGGAGGCATCAGCCGACATCATCGCGAAGGCGGCGCAGATCAAGGGTATCGTCCTGCCGGACGACTTCGGCGACGACCGGGATGCGGCCGAGGCTGCCAGGGCCGCCACCATGGACGCGTTGCGCAACATGTTCGTCGCGGCCCAGAAGCGTGAGGCCGAGGCTGCGGAGCTGGAGACCCTGCGCCGGGAAGCCGCCGAGCGGGCTGCCGCTGACGAAGCCGCCCGGATTGAACGCGAGTGCGTCGAGACGGAGCGGTTGGCGGCCGAGCGCGCCGAGCAGGACCGGAAGGACGCTGAGGCCCGCGCGGCGCGCGAGGCCGAGGAGCGGGCTGCCCGCGAACAGGCTGAGGCCGAGCGCATCGAGCGCGTCCGCAAGGAAGCTGCCGAGAAGGCCGCGGCGGAGGCGGAGGAACGCCACCAGCGCGAGCTGGCCGAGGCCGCCCGCCGCGAAGAGCAGGCTGCGCAGCGCGAGCGGGACCGGATCGCGGCCGAGAAGCGCGCTGAGGAAGAGGCGCAGCGCAGGCGCGAGGAAAACGCCCGTATCCGCAACCGGATCAAGCGCGAGATCGCCGCGGCACTGACCGCCCTGCCCCAGCCCCTGACCCCCGAAACCGTTGCCGAGGCCTTGGTGGCCGGTGGCATCCCGAACACGACCGTGAGGTTCTGACATGGATGGAGCATGGCCCTTTGACGACGCCCCGAAGCGTCCCGAGCCGAACAAGATCGCGGGCTCGCCGCCCTACGAGGAGTATCAGCCGCTCACCCGCATCCTTACCGCCGGCGTCCACCAGATCGACGGCGAGGACTATCACCGCGACCCGGCGCCTGAGCCGTCCCTGTCCTCGACGCTGGCCAAGACCATGCTGGGGCAGTCGCCCCTGCATGCCTGGACGGCCAGCCCACGGCTGAACCCGGACTGGGAGCCGGTGAACAAGAAGACCTTCGACATCGGCCGGGCGGCGCACCGCGCGATCCTGGGCGCGGGCGGAGACTATGTCGGCATCCCCAGGAGCATGCTGGCCAGCAACGGTGCAGCCAGCACGAAGGAGGCCAAGGCTTTCATCGAGGACGCCCGCGCCGCCGGCCAGACCCCCCTCAAGGAGGACGAGGTCGCGCAGATCAATGCCATGCGCGCCAAGGCGCAGGACAAGCTGACCGCGCTGCAGATTGACCTGGACCCCGCCCGCTCCGAGATAGTGGCCATTGCCGAGATCGACGGCGTCTGGTGCCGCGCGATGATCGACAACGTGCCGCTGGATGCGCGCCTGCCGATCTACGACTTCAAGACCTGCGAGAACGCCAGCCCCGAGGCCTGTCAGAAGGCCATCCTGAACTACGGCTACGACGTGCAGGCCGAGCATTACCGCCAGGTCTGGCACGCGGCCACCGGCGAGGACCGCGTGTTCCGCTTCGTGTTCCAGGAGAAGAGCGCGCCGCACGAGGTCTGCGTGGTCGAACTGGGCGCCGACACGCTGCTCATCGCCCGCAAGAAGATCGCCCGCGCCCGCGAGATGTGGCGCCTGTGCCTGCGCGCGGGCCAGTGGCCGGGCTATCCGCTCGGCGTGCACCGTGTCGACCTGCCCAGCTGGGCGATCGAGCGCTGGCTCGAGCGCGAAAGCCACGAGGCCCAGATCAAGCGCGACACGGGCCGCGACATCCTTGCCGCCTCCTATGCGGCGCAATCCCCCGAGAACCACGAGGTGAACCCATGGGCGTGATCCGCTTCATCCCCGTTACCGAGATCAATGATCCCCTGACCCTGTCGATCGGCCTGAGCGGCGGGTCGGGCACGGGCAAGACGTATACCGCGCTGTTGATGGCCCGCGGTATCGCCGAGGTCGTCACCGGCAAGCCAGGCGCCCCCATCGGCTATGTCGATACGGAAAACCGCCGCGCGCTGCACTACAAGGCGGCCTTCCCCGAGATGATGCACTTCGACTTCGCGGCGGTGGACGACAAGGGCAGCGTGGTCGGCTTCGGGCCCGAGCGTTGGATCGAGGTGATCGACGCCGCCGAGGAGGCAGGGCTGCCGGTGCTGATCCTCGACAGCTTCTCGCATGCCTGGGAAGGCGTCGGCGGGGTGCTGGACTTGCACGCCACGACGCTGGACCGCCTGACGCGCGGCGACGACAGCAAGAAGGACCAGCGCAGCCAGCTGGCCTGGGCCGAGGTCAAGCCGCGGTACCGGCGCCTGATCGACCGCATCGTGCGCGCCAAGACGAACATCATCATCTGTACCCGCGCCAAGCCGGTGATGCAGGACTTCAAGACCAAGCTGAATGCCCGGACCACCAAGACCCGGCGCAAGGACGTGCCGTGGGATCCCGCCGCCGATGGGGACCTGATGTTCGAGATGACCACGATGGTGATCCTGGACCCGGTCGCGCCCGGCTGCCCCGTCCACCAGATTAAGGTCGCGGACCAGTTCAAGGCGCTGCTGAACCCGCGCCAGCCGATGGGTGCCGAGACCGGCCGCAAGATGGCCGAGTGGGCGAAGGGCCAAGGTAGCGCTCAGGAGCAGAAGGCAGCGCTGGACGAGGCCCGCACCCAAGCGCGCCGCGGGCGGAGCGCCATGCGCACCTGGTGGCAGGAGAACCCGCAGAAGGCCGACATCGCCAAGGCGATCCTGGCAGAGCTGCAGGAGCTTGCCGCCGCCGCTGACCGCGAGGCCGAAACTGCCAACGACGACCCGTTCGCTGATCGGCCTCAGCCCGACGAGGACGAGGCCGACGACAGCATGACGCCCGAGCAGCGCGCCGAATACGAGGCTGCCATCGCCAACATGCGCCAGAGCGCCTGACCCCATTCCCCGCCGCCCATCGCCTGTGGCGCGCGGGGAGAACTGGCGGGTCAGTCCCCCTCCCCCTGACCGGCCCGCCCTTTTCACAACATCACGAGGATCGAGACATGAGCCAAGTCCCAAGCCTGGGCGACAGCATCAGCGCATCCGTGGCCGCCATGCTAACCCCTGAATACATCGAGAAAGAGGTTGAGACCCGCGTTGCCAAACTGGTGACCGAGGGCGTCGACCGCGCCCTGCGCTCCTACAGTGACACCGGCAAGCTGATCGAGAAGGCCGTCGAAGACGCTCTGCGCGTCAACAACTTGGACCTCCCGAACTATGGATCGACCGTCGCCAATATTCTTAAGGCACAGATCGAGGCGAACGTCTCCGAGCTGGTCGCCGGCCGGCTGTCCCAAGACATGGAAGAGCTGCTTACCCTGGCTCCCAAGGAGATCAAACTCTCGCAGATTGCTAAGGAGATGCTGGAGAAGCACGAGAGCGATGGAGCCTATGGCGAAGTCATTACCGTGATCATCGACAAGGGCAGCTATGGCTCAACATGGATCTACCTCGACGAGGACAATCACTACGAAGAGAGAGCCAAATACCAGGCTGATATCGGGATCCTGGTCAAGCACGAAACCGGCCAGATCATCGCTGCCAACCTCAACGGCAGGGACATCAAGGACCAACGGCGCATTGGCCGAAGCTATGGCCTCGAGCAGAAGATCCGCTCCATGTATGCCTGCGGAACCAAGATTATCATCGACGAGACCGAAGTAATCACCAGCGTGGGGGATTACTGAGATGACCCTCCGCCACGACTTTCAGAACATCCCCGAGGATGCCGATGTCATCCTGCATCCCGCCGACGCGAACCTGATCCACCGCGAGCCGGTGAAGGCCACCAGGATTGGCATCTACTTCTTTTGCGAGGGGACCGACCCCGAGCGCGGGCCGGACTATCACCTGGGCGATGTCGCAGCCTTTTGTGAGGGCTGGGAAATGGACGGAGTGGCGGCATGACCGATCGCCCTATCCTATTCTCCGGCCCGATGATCCGCGCGCTCTTGGACGGCCGCAAGACGCAGACGCGGCGCGTCATCACCAAGAAGGCCGCACACAATGCGCTGGCCATCTTCGGCGCTGACTTCCTGCTGCTGCCGGGCAACGTCGACCTGATCGGCTACGCCCCTAGCGACCGCCTGTGGGTCAAAGAGGGCTGGAACTCCTTTGCCTTCTCTGAGGATGGCGAGGAAGCGTGGCCGACTAAAACGATCCCAAGCGCCGATGAAATGGCCGAGATCCGGGAGGCCGCTTATCGTGTAGATGTCCAAGCGGTCTATCGAGAAAGCGACCGTGCGCGGCAGTGGTTTGCAGACCAGAAGTGGCGGCCCTCGATCCACATGCCCCGGTGGGCCAGCCGCTTGACACTGACCGTGACCGACGTGCGCGTTCAGCGGTTGCAGGACATTAGCGGCACCGACGCAATCGCTGAGGGCATTGATCCGGTCGAGAGCTTGGACAGCGAGTATGTCGCATTCCACGCCCGGACCAGCTTCGAAGCCCTCTGGGACAGCTTGAACGCCGACCGCGCGCCGTGGGACAGCAACCCGTGGGTAGTAGCGATTACCTTCACGGTCCAGCGTGGCAACATCGAACAGTTGGAGGCAGCATGAACGCCCCCTCCGCGAAGAGCTATTTCCGGGCGATCAGCGGCCAGGCGAACAAGGCAGATGCCGGCGCACCGCTGCTTGCCGATGCCCCCCTGTCGCCCCGCCCCAAGCGGGAGGCGTCCCGCCGGGCCGAGGACTTCTATCCCACCGCCCAGCCCGAGGCGATCCGGGCGCTGTTCTCTGTCGATGGAGCGCGACTCCGCGAGTGCGGCGCGGTCTGGGAGCCGGCCTGCGGCGATGGTGCGTTGGTGCGAGAGATCCGCGCGATGGGCATGCCCTGCTGTGCGTCCGACCTGGTGGATCGGGGATGCCCCGACAGCTGGACCGCCGACTTCTACAGCTGCCTGCGCAGTCGCGGCGGCGCCATCATCACGAATCCACCGTTCAGCGAGATCACAGCGCGTGACGGCCATGGACGCTGGCTGCGCCATACCTTGAACATGCCGGGCTGGGACTATCTGGCCCTGCTGCTAGGCTGGGAGTGGCCCGCAGGCAAGATCAACGGGCTTGGTCAGCTCCTGGACGAGAATCCATTCAGTTGGTGCTACCTGATGCGTTGGAAGCTGGATTTCACCGGGCAAGGTCAGGCTCCGCAGCGCAACGCGTGGTTCGTATGGGACAGGCGCGATCCGCGCGGCAATGGCCGGGGCGACCCTGGCTTCCGCTGGCTGGACCGCGTCGACGGGCGGCAGGAGGTTCTGCTGTGAGCCCCCGTCCCGGACCCATTAAGCACGGCACGATCTACGCCTACAAAGCCCGCGGCTGCCGGTGCGACGCATGCCGGACTGCCAATCGGGAAATGTGTCGGGCTGAGAGACGCCGGCGCGGCGTGATGCCGGTCGGCAACCCCTGCCTGATCGGCGACCGGCAATTCAGCAGCCAGCTGGAAGCCGCCCGATCTGCGAAAAGGTCCAAGAGCGCGATCAACTATCACCTGGACCGACACGGCAACCTCGATCGGCTTGGCGCAAAGCCGGGCGGACCGAACAACAGCATGGGCAAGCCAGTCCGCATTGGCGGGCAGGAATGGCCGTCCCAATCAGCACTGGACCGGGCCTTGGGCGTCCCCCTCGGCACCGTGTCGCGATGGATCAAGGCTGGCCAGCTGGACGCCCTTACCGGCGCCGTGATGCGAATGAACACACAGAGGAAAGCGGCATGACCATGTATTCAGCCATCGGCAGCTCTAAGGCTCAAGATGCCTCAGTGAGTAGCCTTACTCGTCATCTTCTTCACCGACACCTGCAACTTCCAAAATGGCTAGCAACACAGCGATGTCTTCACGCTGGCGCTCATATTCAACCGCATCCGAGGCACTCAGAATGCGCGCTTCTTCGCTCTCGTCACAATGCAGTTCAGCAGTGCCTAAGACGCGGCGCAGAACTTGGCTGGGAACTGAAACAGAGTGAGTGTGAGACATCGCGACCTCGGAACGAAAACAGCAGCTACAATTTAGCCTGCGCGGTCGCAGTACCGGAGAACACCAAGCCATTCGAGTACGTAAACGCTTCTGTCTTGGAGTTGTCATTGTTTCGTCACTTTTCTCGTAGGCCAGACGTATGCGCATTCTGATCGCCTGCGAAACCTCCGGCGTCATGCGCCGAGCCTTCGCGGCACGCGGCCACGACGTCTGGTCCTGCGATCTCCTTGCGGCCGAGGACGGCAGCAACCGCCATATCCGGGGCGACGTGCGCCACATCCTTGACGATGGCTGGGACCTGATGGCCGTCATGCACCCGCCGTGCACGCGCCTGTGCCGGTCCGGCCGCCACTGGATGTCGGGACCGGGGAAGTGGACGGAGCCCAAGAAACTGCCCAACGGGCGGACTTGGGAAAGCATGCGTGAAGAGTTTGAGGAAGGTGTCAGCCTGTTCACCGCATGCTGGCAGGCGCCGATCGAGCGGGTGGCCATCGAGAACCCGGTGATGAACGACCTTGCCCGGGACCGTATGCCGGCCGACCTCCCTGCCCCGCAGATCGTCCAGCCGTTCTGGTTCGGCGAGCCTGCCTACAAGGCCACCGGCTTCTACCTGCGTGGCCTGCCGAAGCTAGTGGCGACAAACGTGCTGCTAGAGCCGGAGCGGGGCAGCGACGAGTGGAAGGCCTGGAGCGCGATCCACCGCGCGCCGCCAGGGCCGGACCGCTGGAAGATCAGGAGCAGGACCTTCGAGGGGGTGGCGGATGCCAGTGCCGACCAGTGGGGCGGCTATGCCGTCAGCGAGAAGGAACGAGTCGCATGAGCCCCGAAGCAAACAACCTGCTGGCCAGGCTCAACAAGACCGGCAAGCACCCTGCGAAGAACCGCAAAGCCGCTGCCGAGCTGATGGATGCCGGGCTGGCCGAGCCGGGCAAAGACGGCGGGCTGCGGATCCGTCCCGCCGGTCGGTTCGCAGCGTGGCAGGCCCAGCAAGCCAATAAGTCGATTGAGAAGGAGAAGTGATGGGACGCCACGAGACGATCCGCGGGCCCTACTCGCCCGAAACCCTTGCCGAGCGATGGGGCGTAAGCGCAAATGCAGTGCGGAAGCGTTGCGCTGCTGGCGACCTGAAGCATTTCCGGTTTGGAAAACTGTACCGTATCCCGGCAGATGTAGTTGAGGAATTTGAAGCGTGCCAGACATCAGCATCGGAAGACTTCGCGGCGGATATTGCGTCTACTGGACCGGCACCGAAGGCAAACGAGTTCGGCATAAACTTGCGGCACGCACCCGAGCGGAAGCCGAAGCAGAAGCGATAGACGTCTACCGCGCACATCATTTCGTCCAATCTCAGGCTGGGATGAACGTGTCGGCGATATGGGCGGAGTATGTCAGGGATCTGGGCGACCGCCCGACGGCTAAGACCATGGGCTATACCGGGAAGGCCGTCCTGGCCCATTTCGGGCACTACCGGCCAGACCAGATCACCACCGACCTGTGCCGATCGTACGCTAGGATGCGAATGGACAAGGGCATCTCGCAGGGATCGGTTCATACCGAGCTTGGCCACCTGCGCAGCGCCATGACCTTCGCCGAACGCGCACGGATCATCGATGCAGCGCCGTACATCGAGCGACCTGCAAAGCCGACGCCCAAAGAGCGATTTTTGCGGAAGGACGAAATTCAGCTGCTGATCGACAGCACTGAAGCGCCGCACATTGCGCTGGCCATTCACCTGCTTTTCGCGACTGCTGGCCGGGTTGGCGCAATCCTCGATCTGACTTGGGATCGGGTGGACCTGGAGCGTGGCGTCATCAACCTTCGCCTAGACGATGCGCGGACGCGGAAAGGCCGAGCAATCGTGCCCATCAACCGTGGCCTCATGGCAGCACTGCAGACCGCCCAGGCCGCAGCGCTGTCGGATTACGTCGTGGAATGGGGCGGGGAAAGGATCGCCAGCATGCGCAAGGGTTTCGAGGGCGCAGTCACGCGAGCTGGACTGAAAGACGTGACGCTTCACACGATCCGGCACAGTGCGGCCGTGGCAATGGTTTCAAGCGGCGTGCCGATGGAACGGGTCGCCCAGTATCTAGGTCACAGCAATGCCGCGATTACCTACTCGACTTACGGACGATTCGCGCCGGAGCACCTGGCGGATGCCGCAGAGGTGCTGGATTTCGTCCAGCTGCGCGCGCAAAAGTAGGTTCAATGAACCGGGGGGCACTTCGTAAAGCCGGTGTGGATTGGCGTTTTGGCTAGCAATTACTGGGGAGGAATGGTGGGTGATAAGGGATTTGAACCCCTGACATCTTCGATGTGAACGAAGCGCTCTACCACTGAGCTAATCACCCGTCGGGCTGGTCATTACCGCCAGCCGCAGCCGGTTGCAAGAGGGCGATGCGCGTTTCGCCTAGCTGTTTTCCACGCCATCAGGCCGGTGGGGGGCACGGCGGCGCAGCCGCAGCGTGATGACATCGCCGCCGCGGGCGTCACGCTCCAGATTGATTCGCGCCCGCCCCAGGGGCGGCACCGCCAGGGTGTGCCCGGCGGACAGGACGATGCCAAGCTGCGCCAGCGTCGCCTCGATGATCGGGCGCGCATCGGTGCGCCGGGCGCCCGTCGCGGCCACGACCCGGTCGATGAAGTCTCGCTTCTGAACGACGATCGCCACATGCGGATCGTGCAGCACGGGCGTCGGGCCGTCGGCCCCGATGATTTCGGCTGGCATTGCTGTCCCCCCCGTCAGGCAATGATGGGATCAGCCTAGCGCGATTTGACGTTGCGTCAATCTTTGTTAACGCCCGCCCGCGCCATGGAAAAAGGGCCGGGGATCGCCCCGGCCCTCTCCCTGTCAGTGAGCGACGGCGCTGCCCTGTCCATCGCTGCCGCGATGGTTGGCTAGCCGCGCGGCCTCGGCCGCCTCTTCGGCGGCCTCGTCCCATTCGATGGCCTTGGGTTGGCGCACCAGGGCGTGGCGCAGAACCTCGCGGACGTTGCTGACCGGAATGATGGTCAACCCCTGTTTGACGTTGTCCGGGATCTCGACCAGATCCTTTTCATTGTCCTGCGGGATCAGCACCGTCTTGATGCCGCCACGCAGGGCCGCCAGCAGCTTCTCCTTCAGCCCGCCAATGGCCAGCACATTGCCGCGCAGCGTCACCTCGCCGGTCATGGCGATGTCCTTGCGGACCGCAATTCCGGTCATGACCGACACGACCGAGGTTACCATGGCGATGCCCGCCGACGGACCATCCTTGGGCGTGGCGCCCTCGGGGACGTGGACGTGGATGTCGCGCTTGTCGAACTCCGGGGGCCTGACCCCGATATCCGGCGCGATCGAGCGCACGAAGCTGGACGCCGCGTCGATCGATTCCTTCATCACCTCGCCCAGTTTGCCGGTGGTCTTGACGCGACCCTTGCCCGGCAGACGCAACGCCTCGATCTGTAGCAGATCGCCCCCGACCGAGGTCCAGGCAAGACCTGTCACCACGCCGACCTGGTCCTCCTTCTCGGCCAGGCCATAGCGGTGGCGGCGCACGCCGAGGTATTCCTCGACCTTCTCCGGCGTCACCTCGACCGACTTGACCTTGCCCTTCAGGATCTCGGTCACGGCCTTGCGGGCCAGCTTGGCAATCTCGCGCTCCAGCGAACGCACCCCGGCCTCGCGGGTGTAATACCGGATCATGTGGATCAGTGCCTCGTCGGTGACGCTGAACTCGCCCTTGCGCAGACCGTTCGCGGCGATCTGCTTGGACAGCAGGTGGCCCTTGGCGATCTCTCGCTTTTCATCCTCGGTATAGCCCGACAGGCTGATGATCTCCATGCGGTCCAGAAGCGGGCCCGGCATGTTGTAGCTGTTTGCCGTGGTCACGAACATCACGTTCGACAGATCGTATTCCACCTCAAGATAGTGGTCCACGAAGGTCGAGTTCTGTTCCGGATCCAGCACCTCCAGCATAGCGGATGCCGGATCGCCCCGGAAATCCTGGCCCATCTTGTCGATCTCATCCAAAAGGATCAGCGGGTTGGTCGTCTTGGCCTTCTTCAGCGCCTGAATGATCTTGCCCGGCATGGACCCGATATAGGTCCGGCGATGACCGCGGATCTCGCTCTCGTCGCGCACGCCGCCAAGGCTGATGCGGATGAACTCGCGCCCCGTCGCCTTGGCGATGGACCGTCCAAGCGAGGTCTTGCCCACGCCCGGAGGACCGACCAGCGTCAGGATCGGGCCCTTCAGCTTCTGGCTGCGGGCCTGCACGGCCAGATACTCGACGATCCGCTCCTTGACCTTGTCCAGACCATAGTGGTCCGCGTCCAAGATCGCCTCGGCGCGGCCAAGATCCTTGCGGGTGCGCGACTTGACACCCCAGGGCAGCGACAGCAGCCAGTCCAGGTAGTTGCGGCTGACGGTCGCCTCGGCCGACATGGGTGACATCGACTTCAGCTTCTTCAGCTCGCTGTCGGCCTTGTCGCGGGCCTCCTTGCTGAACTTGGTGGCGGCGATCTTCTGCTCCAGCTCGGCCAACTCGTTCTGGCCGTCCTCGCCGTCGCCCAGCTCCTTCTGGATCGCCTTCATCTGCTCGTTCAGATAGTATTCGCGCTGTGTCTTCTCCATCTGGGTCTTGACGCGCGACTTGATCTTCTTCTCGACCTGCAGGACAGACATCTCTCCCTGCATGTGGCCATAGATCTTCTCAAGGCGTGCCGCGACCTCCAGCGTGTCCAGCAGGTCCTGCTTGCGCTCCAGGTCGATGCCCATGTGTCCGGCGACAAGGTCGGCCAGCTTGCCGGGCTCGGACGCCTCGGACACGGCGGTCACGACCTCCTCGGGGATGTTCTTGCGGACCTTGACGTAACGCTCGAACTCCTCGGTCACGGTGCGCACCAGTGCGGCCACCGTGGCCTCGTCGCCCATCGTCTCGTCCAGGACGCGGGCCTCGGCCATGAAATGGTCGTCATGGGGCACGAAGTCGGTGATCTCGACACGCTCGCGGCCCTCGACCAGCACCTTCACGGTGCCGTCCGGCAGCTTGAGCAACTGCAGCACATTGGCCAGAACACCGGCGCGGAAGATGCCCTCCTCGGTCGGCTCGTCGATGGCCGCGTCCTTCTGGGCGGCCAGCAGGATCGGGCTGTCCGATTCCATCACGGCCTCCAGCGCGCGGACCGATTTCTCGCGTCCGACGAACAGGGGAACGATCATGTGCGGGAAGACGACGATATCCCGCAGGGGCAGCACCGGATAGGTCTGGGTGGTGAATTCCGTCATGGTATGTCCTTTCTGCCCGAAGCCGCGGCCCCGTCATGGCGACGCGCGGCCTCTGCATGCGATCAATCTAGGGGTGTCGCCCCCCGCGTTCAATATGACCGCAACAATGCCACCTATTTCGTCAGCGCGGAATGACGATCTCTGCCCGCAGACCGCCCAGACGCGGGCCGCGGCCAAGCCGCAGCTGCCCGCCATGCGCGCGCGCCACGTCCGCAGCGATGGCCAGGCCCAGCCCGGCCCCCTGCGCGCTGTTCCTGCGCCGCGACGGATCCAGCCGGGTAAAGGGCCGCATGGCCGCGTCCAGGCTGTCCTCCGGGATGCCGGGGCCGTCATCCTCGATCCCGATCCGCAGGCTGCGCGGGCCAAGCGAGGCGTCCATTTCGGCCCGGCTGCCGTAACGCACCGCGTTGCCGATCAGGTTCTCCAGCGCGCGGCGCAGCATGTCGGGGCGGAAGGTGGCCAACCCGTCCCGATCGCCCTCGAACTGGACCAGGCTGGCCTGCTGGCCGGCGCGTTGCGCGTCCGCGACCAGGCCCTCCAGGAAACCCGCGGCGGCGATGGGCTGGGGCGCGCTGTCCTGCGCGTCGTCGCGGGCATAGTCCAGAAAGCCGTCGACCATGCGGTTCATCTCCGCGATATCGGCCTCCATCGCGCTGATGTCACCGGGCTCAGGCGGCATGTCCGGCCCGATCATCGACAGCCCCAGCTTCATCCGCGTCAGCGGCGTGCGCAGGTCGTGGCTGATTCCAGACATCATCAGCTTGCGCTGGTCGTTCTGGCGCTCCAGCCGGTTGCGCATGTCCAGGAACGCGGTGCCCGCGCTGCGCAGCTCGACCGCCCCGGACGGGCGATAGGGCACGATCCGCCCCTTGCCGTATTCCTCGGCCGCATAGGCCAGCCGCCGGATTGGCCGCAGCTGATTGCGCAGGAAGATCATCGCGATCCCCGTCATCAGGACCGACGTGAACACCATCAGCACCAGCAGCTGGTGCGGGTTCGACGCGCTGACCCGCCGCCGCTCGAAGCTCAGCGCATAGGGTCCGTGCGGCCCGTCCAGCGCCACCGACACCCGCCGGTCGCTGCTAGCCAGATCGACCGAGATCACCTGCGGCAGCGCGTCGCGCAGCACCTCGGTCACCACCCGTCCCGAAAAATCGTAGAACAGCCGCCGATCCTCGGTAGGCGGATCGACCAGCAGCGCCAGTTCCAGCTCCAGCGGGCGCGCCACGGACACCCCGGCGCGCCGCGCCGCATCGGGCGTCGCGGCACTGTCGATCAGTTGCGCGACGAAGGTCAGCTCGTGCGACATGCTGGCGGTCATCTGCCGGGTCACGCCCTCGAAATGGCGCTGCAGGAACATCACGCTGACCACAGTCGTCACCACCACGACCGGCAGGAACAGGATCAGCGCCGCGCGCGCATAGAGGCCCCGCGGGACCAGCTTGCGCATCTGCGTGGCGTCGGCATTGTTCGACATGGCGGCCTCCTGCGTTGCGCGCTAGGCTAGCCCCATGACCTCAACTGCGAAAGAGCCGCTGCAGATCCTGGCCCCGAATCCGTCCCCCCTGACCGGGCCGGGCACGACCACCTTCCTGCTGGGCGACAGCCATGTCGCGGTGATCGACCCCGGCCCCGACGATCCCGCCCATATCGACGCCGTCGCCCGCGCCGGCCGCGGCCGCATCAGCCATATCCTGATCACGCACGCGCATCGCGACCACAGCGCTGGAGCCGCACGCCTGTCCCGCCTGACCGGCGCCCCGGTGCTGGCCTTCGGCGATGCGCTGGCAGGGCGGTCGCCGCTGATGTCCCGCCTGGTGCTGGAGGGTCTTGGCGGGGGCGAGGGGCTGGACCACGCCTTCGCGCCCGACCGCCACCTGCGTGACCAAGAGGTGATCACCACGCCAGACTGGTCGCTGACTGCGTGGCACACGCCCGGTCATGCGGCGGGGCACCTGTCGTTCCAATGGGGTGACCGGATCTTCTGCGGCGACCTGGTGATGGGCTGGTCCTCGACTCTAATCTCTCCGCCCGATGGAGACTTGGCGGAATACTTCCGCTCGCTGGAACGGCTGGCGGCACTGTCGCCGCGCGTCCTGCTGCCGACACACGGGTCCGCGATCACGGCCCCGCTGGACCGGATCGCGGAACTGGCGCGGCATCGCCGCGACCGCACGTCCCAGATCCTGGCCGCCCTGCGGGTCCGCCCCGATTCCGCGGCGGGCCTCGCGCGCCGTATCTATGCGGTGCCCAAACCGGTCCTTCCCATCGCCACGCGCAACGTCCTGGCCCATTTGATCGCCCTGTCTCAGATCGGAGCCGTTGATTTTCCCGGCGTTTTGACGATCGAAACGGTTTTTTCGACCGGATGACAAAAAACCCCAGAACGCCACTGGACGCCCCTGACCGAGGTTGCTATATCCGCCCCGTGTTCCGGCGTAGCTCAGCGGTAGAGCAGTTGACTGTTAATCAATTGGTCGTAGGTTCGATCCCTACCGCCGGAGCCAGACCTCTCTAAGTTCTTGAGTAGGTTTGGTTGAACACACAGGTGCCCGGCAGACGGCACAACATTCCCCAAACTTCGATGATGACTGCAATGTATTCACGTCGGCAGCTTGCGCATTCTATCCCGTGCCCTGTAGTCGCCTGACCGCAGGGCTGTCCGATGGCTCCGGCTGTCAGCCGTCACACGTCGCTTGCCGCCACCGCCAGGTCGGCAAGACGCAAAGCGGCGTCGCGATCGGCGGCCACGGCGATAAAGCGGGCATTGTGACAGAAGCGCGCCCCGGGAACGCCCGATGCAGCCTCGAAGGCGCAATCGGTCAGGCCGGCCCAGGCTGCCGGCAGGTCTGCGCGCAGGGCGAACCCGTCCGCATCGCGGCGGATGCCGGTTAACGCCCAGTCCGTGTCCCGCGGATGGATCACGAACAGCAGATGGTCCGCCCCCGCCGCGGTGATGGCGGAGCGAAACGGCATCCCCATCGGCAGTTCCAGCACCCGGCCGTCGCCCGCGGCGGCAATGGCTGCCATCACGACGGCCTCGGCGCGATACTTTGCGGCCTTGCGGGCCACGGCCGCCTCGACGAAGGCGCGGGCGATCGCGACCGCACCGCCAAAGGCACGGTCGTCGGCGTCGGGGCTGCGGTCATCGAAGACGGGCTTGAGGCTCTCCAGCAGCATCGGCAGGGACAGATCGGCCAGGGGCCCCGTCGGCGACAGCGCGCCGTTGTCGACCAGGTCGATGGGCAGCACCAGGTCGACGTCAATCGCCGCATGGATCGCCCCGAGATCTGCTTCGGGCACCTGCAGCGCGGCCAGGTAGTCGCGCCCGAACTGCCGCCAAATCAGTCCAAAGGAACTGTAGGGCTGGCCCTCGTCGCGCAGCGGAGGAGATTTCTGATGGTGATCGAAGATCATGCGCGCGGCATCGAAATCGCGGCCCACGTCATAGATGATCCGCCCTTCCGCAGGCGTGATCCAGTCGGCGTCGCGCGTCCGCATGATCCGCGCCTGCGGGTGCAGCCGGGTCAGAATGACCGTGGACAGGACCTCATCGGCGTGAAAGCCGCCGGAATGGGTGACGAGATGCGTGACGGTCATGGAATATCCCTCAAATGCAGATGACCGCCCGGGGGCGGTCAGCAAAGATTTGTGTCGATGGCGGATGCGGCCTCAGTGGCTCCAGGGCTCGCGGCGGTCGGTGGCGAAATTCTCGCCATAGCCGCGGGGGCGGATGTTCGTGCCGCGGCGGTGCGGTTCCTGCACCACGAATTCCAGTCCATGATCGCGGGCGTAATCCTCGGCCTGCTTCCGGGTGTCGAAGCGCAGGCGGACCTGGCTTTGGGTATCGCCGCTGCTGGTCCAGCCCATCAGCGGATCGACCTCGCGCGCGTCGGCGGGCGGGAATTCCAGCACCCAGCCCTTGGTTTTGGCGGTACCGGACTGCATCGCGGTGCGGGCGGGCTGATAGATGCGCACGGGCATGGGTGATCCTTCGGATTGACTGTCCGCTGTATCGCCAAATCCGGGCGGCGGATCAAGCCCCCTGCCCCGGTCATGCCGACGCGGGTCAGGGCTGCAGGGTATCGGGCAGATCCTGGAACGGAACGCTCAGCTGCGCCGCGCCGGTCTGCTTGTCCAACAGGCAGACCGACAGTTCCGACGGAAGGTCCGGCAGCGTCGCGACGACCAGTGCCAGCGCGTGGGTCTCGGTGCCGAATTCGTTCGGGGTCACGGACAATTCCGCGTCGGGCGCCGCGTCCTGCGCCAGGCGGGTGCATTCCGCCACGGTGCGGTCGCGCAGTTCGGCCCATTCCTCGCCCGTCGAGGATTACGCGACGGCGGGCCAGAATGCCACCATCGCCACCCAAACCGTATGTTTCATCATCTTGCCACCGGAACAACTGAACATGGCCTACGTTGGCATTCCAACACGCCGTTGTTACATGAGAGAGACGTGATCATGACCCCCTTTCGCCACCCTGTCCTTTACGCGTCGCTGCTGATGCTGACCCTGGGCGCCTGCGCCGGCAGCCCCTATGACGTTCCCGCGCGCCAGTGCGACCTCTCCCAGCACCAGGCCTTGGTCGGACGCAACATCGGAGAGGTCCGCCTGCCGCCCAACCTGCGCAAGCGCGAGGTGCACAACCAGGGCGTCATGACGCGCGACTACAATCCCGCGCGCCTGACCATGTTCCTGGACGCCAAGGGCTGGATCGCCCGGGTGGAATGCAGCTAGCGGCCGCGCTTGGACCGCTTGTTGCCGCCCCGCTGACCGGCCCGTCCGGCGGTCGAACGGCCCGATGACTTGACGGCGGCCTCGGCCGCCTCCTCGATCACCGACTGCCGCGCCATCGGATCGTCCGAGATCGCCAGGTCCACTGCCTCCAGCCGCTTGACCTCGTCGCGCAGGCGCGCGGCCTCCTCGAACTCCAGGTTCTCTGCGGCCTTGCGCATCTGGGTGCGCATCGCGTCCAGATGGGCGGCCAGGTTCGCGCCGATCAGCGGCTTGTCCACCTTCGTGGTCACGCGCGACTGGTCGGTGTCGCCCTGCCACAGGCCAGCCAGCACATCCTCGACGTTCTTGCGGACCGTCTGGGGCGTGATGCCGTGCTCCTCGTTATAGGCCATCTGCTTGGCGCGACGCCGTTCGGTTTCGGCCATGGCGCGTTCCATGCTGCCGGTGATCCGGTCGGCATACATGATGACCCGCCCTTCGGAATTTCGCGCCGCCCGGCCGATGGTCTGGATCAGCGACGTCTCGGACCGCAGGAAGCCTTCCTTGTCGGCGTCCAGAATGGCCACCAGCCCGCATTCGGGAATGTCCAACCCCTCGCGCAGCAGGTTGATGCCCACCAGCACGTCGAACGCGCCCAACCGCAGGTCGCGCAGGATCTCGATCCGCTCGATCGTGTCGATGTCGCTGTGCATGTAGCGGATCTTGATGCCCTGCTCGTGCAGGTATTCGGTCAGATCCTCGGCCATGCGCTTGGTCAGCGTGGTGACCAGCGTGCGGTAACCTGCCGCGGTCACGCGGCGCACCTCGTCCAGCAGGTCGTCGACCTGCATCTCGACCGGGCGGATCTCGATCTTGGGGTCCAGAAGGCCCGTCGGGCGGATGATCTGTTCGGTGAAGACGCCGCCGGTCTGGTCCATCTCCCACTGCGCAGGCGTGGCCGAAACGAACACGGACTGGGGCCGCATCGCGTCCCATTCCTCGAATTTCAGCGGGCGGTTGTCCATGCAGGACGGCAGGCGGAAGCCGTGTTCCGCCAAGGTGAACTTGCGCCGGAAGTCGCCCCGGTACATGCCGCCGATCTGCGGAACCGACACGTGGCTTTCGTCGGCAAAGACGATCGCGTTGTCGGGGATGAACTCGAACAGCGTGGGGGGCGGCTCTCCGGGCGCGCGCCCGGTCAGATAGCGGCTGTAATTCTCGATGCCGTTGCAGACGCCGGTCGCCTCAAGCATTTCGATGTCAAAGGCGGTGCGCTGCTCAAGGCGTTGCGCCTCCAACAGCTTGCCCTCCTCGGTCAGCTGCTTCAGGCGCATCGCCAATTCCTGCTTGATGCCCTTGATCGCCTGCTGCAGCGTCGGGCGCGGCGTCACATAGTGGCTGCTGGCATAGATGCGGATCTGCTTGAAGCTGTCGGTCTTGACCCCGGTCAGCGGATCGAACTCGGTGATCGCCTCCAGCTCGTTGCCGAAGAAGTCGAACCGCCAGGCGCGGTCCTCAAGGTGGGCGGGCCAGACCTCGACCAGATCGCCGCGCACGCGAAAGCTGCCACGCTGAAAGCTGGTGTCCAGCCGCTTGTACTGCTGCGCGACCAGCTGGCCCAGGAACTCGCGCTGGTCATAGCTTTCGCCCACAACCATATCCTGGGTCATGGCCGAATAGGTCTCGACCGAACCGATGCCATAGATGCAGCTGACCGAGGCCACGATGATCACGTCATCACGTTCCAGCAACGCCCGCGTGGCGCTGTGGCGCATCCGGTCGATGGCCTCGTTGATCTGCGATTCCTTCTCGATATAGGTATCGCTGCGGGCCACATAGGCCTCGGGCTGATAGTAGTCGTAGTAGCTGACGAAGTATTCGACCGCGTTGTCGGGGAAGAATCCCTTGAACTCGCCGTAAAGCTGGGCCGCCAGCGTCTTGTTGGGCGCCAAGATGATCGCGGGACGCTGCGTCTCCTCAATGATCTTGGCCATGGTGAAGGTCTTGCCCGTGCCCGTGGCCCCCAGCAGCACCTGGTCGCGCTCTCCGGCGCCGACGCCCGCCACCAGTTCGGCGATGGCCGTGGGCTGATCGCCCGCCGGTTCGAATTCGCTTTTCAATGCAAAGCGTTTCCCGCCCTCCAGCTTGGGGCGGGTCACTTCGAGCACGCGCATCACGGGCGCGTTGGTGTTGTTGTGACCCATGAGGTTCCTGATCCGTTCGGAGTTGCCCTCAAGATGTGATGGCAGCCGCCCGGTTTCAACCGCGTTTCAGACGCCCCGGCTGAAGTTCCGCCCAGCCTTCGCCGCCCGACAGCTCATCCGCCAGGATTTCGGCCGTGACCGGGCCCAGGGTAAAGCCCTGGTGACCGTGACCGAAATGCGCCCACAGGTTCGGCTGGTCCGGCACGCGGCCCACCACGGGCAGCATGTCGGGCATGCAGGGGCGCCGTCCGGTCCAGGGTTCGGCCTCGACCGCCGCCCCGATGTCGAACAGCTCGCGCGCGGCCTTCTCGCCATGCTTCAGCTGCGGCGGCGACAGGCGCGGATGGGGCGTCAGCTCGGCCGCGGTGGCGATGCGCAGACCGCGGCGCATGGGCGACAGCACGACCGAATTGCCGAAATCGGCGATCGGGTGGTGGGGCGGCAGCTCCATGTGATAATGCTTGTGATAGCCGCGCTTGAACACCATCGGCACCTTGAGGCCAAAGCGCTGCGTCAGCATCGGCGACCAGGGTCCAAGCGCGATGACGGCATGTTCCGCCTCGACCTCGTCGGCGCGCCAGCCCGCGCCATGGCGGTGCAGGTCACCGGCATCGCCGTTCACGACGCGCCCGCCCCGCTTCTGGAACAGCGCCGCATAGCTGGCGACCAGGCCGCCCGGATCCGCGCAGTTCCAGCTGTCGGACCAGTGGGTCGCGCCCTCGACCTCGATGCGGATCGCGGGCTCCATGGCGCGCAGGTCGGCCCCGCTCATCAGCCGCGCCTGCACGCCGAACTCGGTCGCGAAACGTTCGGCGGTCTTGCGGGCGGCCTCCATCTTGGCGGGGGTGCGGTGGATCTCGATATAGCCGTTGCGGCGGATGATGTTGTCGGCGCCCGCCGCCGCGATCAGCGGGCCGTGACGGTCGGTCGACTGGCGGATCAGCTTGCCCCAGGTCACCGATGCCCGCCTGTGCGCGGCAGGCCGCGAATTCCACGCATAGGTGGCCACCGCGCCCAGTTGCGACAGCAGGCCCTGCGGCGTCCATTTCACGTCATAGCCGCGCCCCAGGGCGATCTGGAACAGCGCGCCGGGCGACAGCGGCATGGCATATGGCTCGACCGCTTCGGTCTGGATCAGGCCGGCATTGCCATAGCTGGTCTCGCGCCCCGGTACGCCGCGTTCGATGATGGTGACGTCATGCCCGCGCGCCTGCAGCGCCAGACCGGTGCTGACGCCCACCATACCCGCACCCAGAACCAGAACCTCGGCCATTCCCGCCCCCATCGCTGATAATGGGTCAGGGATGCAGACATTCCCGCCATCCGGCAAGATTTATCGGGCATTCTTCGACGCCCCTCGAAATCTTTGCAAGAATCAGGCGAAAAGCTCGCGGCAGAAGATCAATCCTTCGACCAGCGCGTCCACATCTGCCTGCGTGTTGTACATCCCAAAGCTGGCACGGGCGCTGGCATTGATTCCCAGATGCTCCATCAGGGGCATGGCGCAATGGCTGCCCGCACGGACCGCGATTCCCTTCTTGTCCAGGATGGTCGAGATGTCATGCGCGTGCGCCCCGTCCATCGTCATGGAGAAGATCGCGCCCTTGCCCGGCGCATCGCCCTGCACCTGCAGCCAGTTCAGCGCGCGCAGGCGGTCGCGGGCATGATCGCGCAGCGCGCGCTCATGGGCGGCGATGTTCTCCATCCCCAGGGACATCATGTATTCCAGCGCGGCGCCCAGTCCGATCTGGTTGACGATGCCGGGCGTGCCCGCCTCGAACCGCAGGGGCGGGTCGTTATAGGTGACGGCGTCGCGGCTGACGGTGCGGATCATGTCGCCGCCGCCCAGGAAGGGCCGCATCTCGGCCTGGCGGTCGGCGCGGATCCAGATCGCGCCCGAGCCGGAGGGACCATAAAGCTTGTGCCCCGTGATGCAATAGAAGTCGGCGCCAAGCGTCGACAGGTCCACCGGCATGTGGACCGCAGCCTGCGACCCGTCCACGACTATCGGCAGGTCGGTGCCGCGGCGGATCGCCGCGATGTCCACGACCGTCCCGGTCACGTTCGACATATGCGTCAGCGCCAGCATCCGCGTGCGCGGCGTGATGGCGGCCAGCACCTTTTCCGGCGGCAGGCTGCCATCCGCATCGGGTTCGACCCATTTCAGCACGACGCCCTGGCGTTCGCGCAGGAAATGCCAAGGCACGATATTGGCGTGATGTTCCAGCAGCGACAGCACGATCTCGTCGCCGGCCTGCAGGCGCGGGGCGGCCCAGGCATAGCTGACCAGGTTCAGCGCCTCGGTCGAGCCGCTGGTGAAGATCACCTCGTCGACCGCGGGCGCGTTCAGGAACCGTGCGATGATCCCGCGGACGCGTTCGTAATTGTCGGTCGCAAGGTTCGACAGGTAATGCAGGCCGCGATGGACATTGGCGTATTCGCCTTCATAGGCGCGGGTGATGGCGTCGATCACGACGCGCGGCTTTTGCGCGCTGGCGCCGCTGTCCAGATAGACCAGCGGGCGCCCGTTGACCGTCGTCGACAGGATCGGAAAATCGGCACGGACGGCGTTGACGTCAAAGCTCATTGCGGCATCTCCGGCATGAGGCCAAGCGCGGCCATGAAGAACGACAGCACGAATCCCATGACCAGCAGAGTGCCGAACATGACCAGCAGCACCTTGGGGCCGCTGGTGAAGCCGTGCAGGGCCTTGGTGAACTGCACCGTCAGCCACAAGAACAGCGCGACCGCGATGATCCCCAGTATCCCCGCCAGCGCCGGCAGGGCCAGCGACAGCACGATCTGGGCCAGCTGCACGATCAGCAGCATCACCTCGATCCAGACGGTCAGCAGCAGCGCGTCCTCGAACCGGCCATGGCCGCCGAACATGCGCCCGACCCCGGCCATCAGGCCCGCGCCCACCACGATCGCGACCAGCTGCATCCCGGCCAGGACCAGCGGCTGCCGGCTGATCGAAAAGACCGCCGCACCCTCGTCCGCAGGCAGCGGGAACAGCAGGGTCGAGGCATAGGCCAGCAGCCCCGACAGCGACACCGCCAGCACCAGTGCCATCCAGCGCACCTGCATCGGCCAGCCCTGGTCGATCAACCAGCGGGCCGCCTGTTCAGGATTGCGCAGGGTCTGGCGCGTCAGCGCCTTGAAGTCGTCGAAGGTCATTTGCGTCTCGCCAGCGCCGCGATCCCGGCGCCCCAGATGAACAGGAATCCCGCGCCCGCCACGGTGCGGGTCAGGGTCAGCGCGGGGGACGGGCCGATCAGCCCCGCCACCATCCCGCCCAACAGCGTCGCGGGCGCCACCGCCAGCAGCGCCCAGAACAGCGCCAGCCGCGCGTGGCGCGGGTCCAGCCGCCACGGGGTCGCCCGGCTGAGAAGCCCGGTCAGCCCTGCCACGGCATAGGCCACCAGCGGCATCATGAACATGGTGCCAAGGGCCGCACCCCCGATCCGCGCGTCCAGCGGGATCGACGGGTCCAGTTGCGCCGCACGCGACAGGCCCGGCGCCTGACCGACCAGCGTGATCAGCATGGCCAGCATCAGCACGACCAGCAGCGTGCTGTCGGGCATGGCGGACAGGCCCCGCACCACGCGGCGCGGGGCCCACCAGCTTTCCAGCACGCGCAGCACCATCCCGCCGCGCGGACCGGTCATCCGTTCGGGCGGTCGGTCAGCCACGCATCCAGCCGTTCGTTGATCTCTTCGCGCAGGCTCTCGTCCTCGACCTCGGCCAGGGCGTCGGCCAGGAACGATAGCACCAGGAACACGATCGCCCGGTCATAGGGCACCCCGCGAGAGCGCAGGTAGAACAACGCACCCTGGTCGATCGCGCCCGTCGTGGACCCGTGCGAACACTTGACGTCGTCGGCATAGATCTCAAGCTCGGGCTTTGCCAGGAACTGGCTGGCCTCGTCCAGCAGCAGGGCCTGGCTGATCTGATAGCCGTCGGTCTTCTGTGCGCCGTTCTTGACCAGGATCTTGCCCTGGAACACGCCGGTCGCCCCGTTCTTCAGGACCTTCTTGAACACCTGCCGGCTTTCGCCGCGCAGCGCGCCATGGGTCACGAAGACGGTGTCGTCGTGGTGGAACGGACCGACATCGCCGTCGCCCAGCACCGCCGCGGCGACATGTGCCACCGCATCGTCGCCGACCATGTCCACGACGGCCTCGTGGCGCATGGTGGTGCCGTTCACGACCAGCGCGAAACTCTTCAGCACCGCACCCTCGCCCACGCGGGCGAACAGGTGCGACAGGCCGACCTTGGGATCGATGGCGCGCTTGGCCGCGATGTGGTGCAGCGCGGCGCCCGGCAGCAGATCGACCTCGATCATACCGTTCGACCGCGCGCCGACCATGCCGCTTTCCAGCAGCGTCAGTTCGGCACCCGATTCGACCCGGATCACGTGATGCCAGACGGCATCCGCAGCGTCCGACCCGCGGCGATGCAACACATGCACCGGACGCGAAGGCTTGCCAGTCACGCGGATCAGCAGACCGTCGGCCGCCACGGCGGTGTTCAGCGCCGCGAAGGGGCGCTTGACCGGGGTCTGACCCGCCAGCTCCAGCGTCCCGTACAGATCGGCCGACCAATGATCGCCCGCCCGGTCGGCCTGCGCCAGGGTGGTGATCTCGATCCCTTCCAGCGACAGGTCGTCGGATGCCGCGGCGTCGAACGCGCCGTCGACAAAGACCAACGTCAGCTTGTCACGCGCGGTGAACAGCGGCGATTCCGGGCCCGTATCAATAGCCAGCGCCTGCGGCTCGGGCGCGTTGAACGGGCGCGGGTCGGTATAGCGCCAGTATTCGTCACGCGGGCCCGGCAGGCCCATGGCGCGCAGCCGTGCCAGCGCATCGGCGCGCGCGGCGGCGGTGAACCCACCCGTGGGCAGCGTGGTCGCGGCCAGCCGCGCATCCAGCGCATTGGCGGGCTTGGGCGCGCCGGTGACCTGCGGGGTCTGGATTTCCTGAACGGCGGATTCGGACATCAGCCGGCCTCCGCCAAGAGGTCGCCATAGCCGTTCTCTTCGACTTCCAGCGCCAGTTCGGGGCCGCCCGACTTGATGATCCGGCCGTTGGACATGATGTGCACGACGTCCGGCTGGATGTGGTTCAGCAGGCGCTGATAATGGGTGATGACCAGAAAGCTGCGGCCTTCGCTGCGCAGGGCGTTCACACCGTCGCTGACAAGGCGCATCGCATCGACGTCCAGACCTGAATCGGTCTCGTCCATGATGCACATGCGGGGCTCCAGCATGGCCATCTGCAGGATCTCGTTGCGCTTCTTCTCGCCGCCCGAAAAGCCGACATTGACGGGGCGCTTCAGCATGTCGGGGCTGATCTGCAGCTCTGCCGCCTTGGCGCGCACGACCTTCAGGAACTCGCCCGCGGTCAGCTCGGCCTCGCCGCGCGCCTTGCGCTGCGCGTTCACGGCGGTGCGCAGGAACGTCATGTTGCCGACGCCCGGAATCTCGACCGGGTACTGGAACGCCAGGAACAGGCCCGCGGCCGCACGCTCCTCGGGTTCCATGTCCAGCAGGCTCTCGCCGTCCAGCGTGGCGCTGCCGTCGGTGACCTCATAGCCGTCGCGGCCCGACAGGACATAGGACAGCGTGGATTTGCCCGACCCGTTCGGGCCCATGATCGCATGGACCTCTCCGGCCGGAACCTCCAGCGTCAGACCCTTCAGGATCTGCTTGTCCTCGTCCTCAAGTTTGACGTGCAGGTTGTTGATTTTCAGCATATTTCCCTCAAACGGCAAAGGCGCCACCGGGGCGCCGCATCTATGGTGGCCGGGCAGCAATGCCCGGCCGGATCGATCAGCCCACCGAGCCTTCCAGCGAGATCGCGACCAGCGCCTGCGCCTCCATGGCGAATTCCATGGGCAGGGCCTGCAGGACCTCGCGGCAGAACCCGTTGACGACCAGCGCCACGGCCTCTTCCTCGTCCATCCCGCGCGACCGGCAATAGAACAGCTGGTCGTCGTCGACCTTGCTGGTCGTCGCCTCGTGTTCCACGCGGCTGCTGCTGTTCTTGACCTCGATATAGGGCACGGTATGCGCCCCGCACTTGTCGCCGATCAGCAGGCTGTCGCACTGGGTATAGTTGCGGCTGTTCGTGGCGCGCGGGTGCATGGTGACCAGCCCGCGATAGGTATTCTGCGCCTGCCCTGCCGAAATCCCCTTGGACACGATCCGCGAGCGCGTGTTCTTGCCCAGGTGGATCATCTTGGTGCCGGTATCGGCCTGCTGCCAGTTGTTGGCGATGGCGATCGAATAGAACTCGCCTTGGCTCTCATTGCCGCGCAGGATGCAGGACGGGTACTTCCAGGTGATCGCCGATCCGGTCTCGACCTGCGTCCACATCACCTTGGCCCGGTCGCCGCGGCAATCGGCGCGCTTGGTGACGAAGTTGTAGATGCCGCCCTTGCCGTCCTCGTCGCCGGGGAACCAGTTCTGGACGGTCGAGTACTTGATCTCGGCATCCTCGAGGATGACCAGCTCAACGACGGCCGCATGCAGCTGGTTGGTGTCGCGCTTGGGCGCGGTGCAGCCTTCCAGATAGCTGACATGGGCGCCCTTGTCGGCGATGATCAGGGTCCGTTCGAACTGGCCGGTGTTCTCCGCATTGATGCGGAAATAGGTCGACAGTTCCATCGGGCACTTCACGCCGGGCGGGATGTAGACGAAGCTGCCATCCGAGAACACGGCGCTGTTCAGCGTCGCGAAATAGTTGTCCGACTGCGGCACGACCGATCCCAGGTACTTGCGCACCAGCTCGGGATGCTCGCGGATCGCCTCGCTGATCGAACAGAAGATCACCCCGGCCTTGGCCAGTTCGTCCTTGAAGGTCGTGCCCAGGCTGACGCTGTCGAAGACGGCGTCAACGGCCACGCGGCGACCCTCGGCGGGTGCATCCTCGGCGCCTTCGACGCCCGCCAGGATCATCTGCTCGCGCAGCGGGATGCCCAGCTTGTCATAGGTCGCCAGCAGCTTGGGGTCCACGTCGTCCAGCGACTTGGGCTTCTCCTCCATGCTCTTGGGACGCGCATAGTAGTACTGGTCCTGATAGTCGATCTCGGGATAGTTCAGCATCGCCCATTTCGGCTCTGCCATGGTGACCCAGCGGCGATAGGCTTCCAGCCGCCATTCGGTCATCCATTCCGGTTCCTGGTTCTTGGCCGAGATCAGACGGACGATATCCTCGTTCACGCCCTTGGGCGCATAGTCCATCTCGATCTCGGTGTTCCAGCCGTATTTGTAGCTGCCCATGTTCTGGACAGTCTCGACCGTTTCCCGGTCTACGCCTTCGCGCACGTCAAGATCGGTGATGTCCGTCATCCTTCAGTCCTTTTCCTCAAATGGCCGCGGTCGGTCCATTCCTGTCGCGCCAGCGTGAATACGCCTTTTCCCAGGCATCCGCAAATCGGTTGATCTGATCGTCCCCAACAGCGGGGCTTATCGAGATCCGGATCGCCGATTGCGCAAGCTGATCGTCGAACCCCATCGCCTGCAGGGCGCCGCTGGCCCGGACCTTGCCCGATGAACAGGCCGAGCCGGCCGAGATCGCGAACCCTGCCAGATCCATCTGCATGACCTGGGTTTCGCCCTTCCACCCCGATGTAAGAAGGCATGTCGTGTTCGGCAAGCGCTGCACGGCCTTTCCGACGATCACCGCGCCGGGCGCGATGTCGCAGATCCGCGCCTCCAGCGCGTCGCGCCGCTCGCGGACCGCGTCCCACAGCCCGCCGTCCAGATCACGCTGCGCGGCCGTGGCGGCGGCGGCAAAGGCCAGGATGCCGATCAGGTTCTCGGTCCCCGCACGGCGCCCCTGCTCCTGCCCGCCGCCCTTGATCAGCGGAGGCAGGTCGGTGCCTTTCTTCAGGATCAGCGCACCGATTCCCTTCGGCCCGCCCAGCTTGTGCGCGCTGACGAAGCCTGCCGTCACGCCAAGCCAGTTGAACGCCATGGGCACCTTGCCGAAGGCCTGTGTCAGGTCGCTGGAATGCAGCCCCTGCGGCAGGTCCTGCATCACGCCGGTCTCGTTGTTGGCCAGCTGCAGGCTGGTTCGTGCGGGGTCGGTCACGGTGACGATGCCGTCGCCGTCAACGGCAAGGTCCGCCTCGCACCAGACCTTGACGGCGCTGTGTTCCACGGGGGCGCAGTGGAACCCGCCCTGTCCCAGGACCATCGCCGCGGCCTCGGTCGCGCCGGCGGTGAAGACCACGTCGGCCCCGTCTGCGCCCAGGGCCACGGCCACCTGCTCTCGGGCGCGTTCCAGCGCCATCTTGGCGGCCCGCCCCTCGGTATGGACCGATGACGGGTTGCCAGAGATTTCCAGCGCCTCGGTGATGGCGGCCTTGACCTCGGGGCGCAGCGGGGTGGTGGCGTTCCAGTCCAGATAGGTTCTCATGCCAATACCTCTGCGATCCGCGCGGCCAACCGGGCCGCCACGGCATGCTTGTCCATCCGCGGCCAGTCCTCGGCCCCGGTTTCGGTGATCAGCGTGACGGTGTTGTGGCTGCCGCCCATGATGCCCGTGGCGGGGCTGACATCGTTCGCCACGATCCAGTCGCAGCCCTTGCGCAGCCGCTTCGCGGTCGCATGGGCGGTCACGTCCTGCGTTTCCGCCGCAAACCCCACGACCAGGCGCGGACGGCGCGCATCGCGACTGATCCAGGCCAGGATGTCCGGGTTCTCGGCCATCTGCAGCGTCGGCATGTCGCCGGTCTTCTTGATCTTCTGGTCGCTGCCGTTCAGCACGCGCCAATCGGCCACCGCCGCCGCCATCACTGCCGCATCGGCGGGCAGCGCGGCCGCGACCGCATCCCGCATCTGCTGCGCCGTTTCCACCGCGATCACGTCGACGCCCTGCGGCGCCGGCACGGATGCGGGGCCGGTCACGAAGCTGACCCGCGCGCCCAGATCGCGCAGCGCCGCGGCGATCGCCGCCCCCTGCGCCCCGCTGGAGCGGTTGGCGATATAGCGCACCGGGTCGATCGGCTCATGCGTGGGACCGGACGTCACGATCACATGCCGCCCCGTCAGCGGCCCATCGGTCAGGGCCGCACGGATCGCGACCACGATCGCCTCGGGTTCGGCCATGCGGCCCGCGCCGTATTCGCCGCAGGCCATGTCGCCGTCGTCCGGGCCAACGAAAAGCACGCCGTCGCCCCGCAGCGTGGCCAGGTTGCGCTGTGTCGCGAGGTGGTGCCACATCCGCACGTTCATCGCCGGTGCGATCAGGACGCGCTTGTCCGTCGCCAGCAGCAGGGTGGATGCCAGATCATTCGCCGATCCCTGGGCCATCTTGGCCATCAGATCGGCCGTAGCCGGGGCCACGACGACCAGATCGGCCTGCCGCGACAGCTGGATATGGCCGATCTCGGCCTCGGCACCCTGATCCCAAAGCGTGTCGTGCACCGGCTCTCCGGCCAGCACGGACAGGGTCATGGGCGTGGTGAACTGCGCGCCCGCAGCTGTCAGCACCGGCGTCACCGACGCGCCCGCCGCGCGCAGCAGCCGGATCAGCGCCGGCGCCTTGAAGGCCGCGATCCCGCCGCCCACGATCAGCAATATCCGCCTGCCCTGCATGCGCCACCCCCATCGGTCCTGCGCCCCAGATAGCGACGCGGCGCCGCTGCCGCAAGGAAAGCGCGCCCGTTAACGCTTCCTTAAGCCCGCTGCCGTTAACCATTCCGGGACAACCGAGGGGTAACATGGTCGCCATCGCCTATTCCGTGGCCTTCGAAGGCATCGAGGCCCGCCTGGTCGAGGTGCAATGCGCCGTGGCGGCAGGCCTGCCCGGCTTCTCCATCGTGGGTCTGCCCGACAAGGCCGTCAGCGAGGCCAAGGAACGCGTCCGTGCGGCCTTTGGCGCGCTGGCCATCGCGCTGCCGAACAAGCGGCTGACCGTGAACCTGTCGCCTGCCGATCTGCCCAAGGAGGGGTCGCATTTCGACCTGCCCATCGCGCTGGCCGTGCTGGCCGCGCTGGACATCGTGCCCCGGGAGGAACTGGCCCGCTGCGTGGCACTGGGCGAGCTGGCGCTGGACGGGCGGCTGGTCGCGGTCGCGGGCGCGCTGCCTGCCGCCGTCGCGGCCGCGGATGACGACCGCGCGCTGATCTGTCCGCGCGCCTGCGGCGCCGAGGCCGCGTGGATCGAACAGGTTCCCGTTCTGGCCGCCGACACGCTGCGCGCCGTGGTCGATCACCTGACCGACCGCGCGCCCATCGCGCCGGCCCGCCCCGGCCAGGTCGTCGACGGTCCCCAGCCCCCGTGCCTGTCCGATGTCCGCGGCCAGGAACGCGCCAAACGCGCGCTGGAGATCGCCGCCGCGGGGCGTCATCATCTGCTGATGGTCGGTCCCCCCGGCGCGGGCAAATCCATGCTGTCGGCACGCCTTCCCGGCCTGATGCCACCCCTGACCGCACGCGAGGCGCTGGAGACCTCGATGGTGCATTCGGTGGCGGGGCTGCTGAAGAACGGCCAGATCTCGCGCCGCGCGCCCTTTCAAAGCCCGCACCACACCGCGTCATCCCCGGCCATCGTCGGCGGCGGCCCCAAGGCCAAGCCGGGAGAGATCAGCCTGGCCCATAACGGCGTGCTGTTTCTGGACGAGCTGCCGGAATTCGACCGCAAGGTGCTGGAAAGCCTGCGCCAGCCGGTCGAGACAGGCGAGGTCTTCGTCAGCCGCGCCAACGCGCATATCCGCTATCCCAGCCGGTTCCTCCTGATCGCGGCGGCCAACCCGTGCCGCTGCGGCTATCTGGCCGATCCGGGCCGGGCCTGTTCGCGCGCGCCGGTCTGCGGCGACAGCTATCTGGGCAAGATCTCCGGGCCGCTGATGGACCGGTTCGATCTGCGGCTGGAGGTGCCGGGCGTCAGCCTGACCGACCTGGACCTGCCGGCGGGCGACACGTCCGCGACGGTGGCGGCCCGCGTCGCGGCGGCCCGCGCAATCCAGGCAAAGCGGTTTCGCGACCATCCCGGCGTGACGGTGAATGCCGATGCGCCGCCGCCGTTGCTGGACGCGATCGCCGCGCCCGATGCGGACGGGCGCGCGCTGATCCTGAAGGCGTCGGAAAGGCTGGGCCTGACGGCGCGCGGTTATCACCGCATCCTGCGCAGCGCGCGCACCATCGCCGATCTGGACGGGTCGGACCATGTCCTGACCCGCCACCTGGCCGAGGCGATCAGCTATCGCCTGCCCTTCGTCGCGGGGGGTTAGCCCTTGGCGGCCACGCGCCGCTCGATCGCCTCCCAGATGGCCTCGGCGGCATTGATACCGTCGAACCGCTCCAGCTCCTGGATGCCGGTGGGAGAGGTCACGTTGATCTCGGTCAGCCAGCCGTCGATGACGTCGATGCCGGTGAAGATCAGGCCCTTCTCGCGCAGCACGGGGGCGATGCGGGTGCAGATCTCGAATTCGCGCTCGGTCAGGCCGATCTTCTCGGCGCGCCCGCCGACATGCATGTTCGACCGGGCCTCGCCCTCCTGCGGGACGCGGTTGATGGCGCCCACGGGTTCGCCGTCGACCAGGATGATGCGCTTGTCGCCCTTGACCACGGCGGGCAGGTATTTCTGCGCGATCATGGGTTCGCGGTTGATGCCCGCGAAGGTCTCCAGCAGGGCCGACAGGTTCGGGTCGCCGGGCTTCAGATGGAACACCCCCGCCCCGCCATTGCCGTAAAGCGGCTTGACGATGATCTCTCCGTGGCGCGCCCGGAACGCCTTGAAGGCAGCGGGGTCGCGGGCGATCATGGTGGGCGGCGTCAGGTCGGGAAAATCCAGCACCATCAGCTTTTCGGGGCAGTTCCGGACCCAGAACGGGTCGTTGACCACCAGCGTCTGGGGATGCACCCGGTCCAGCAGATGGGTCGAGGTCACGTAACCCATGTCGAAGGGCGGGTCCTGGCGCAGCCAGATCACGTCGAAATCGCCGGCCTCGACCTCGGTCCAGTCGCCGAAGGTGACGTGGTCGCCTTCGGTCCGGCGCAGGGTGACGGGGCGGCCGCGCACGACGATGCGCCCTTCGTCATAGCGCAGCTGATCGACGGTGTACTGGAACAGCCGGTGGCCGCGGGCCTCGGCCTCCAGGCCGATGCGGAAGGTGCTGTCGGCGTGGATCGAGACATCCTCGATCGGGTCCATCTGCAAGGCGACATACAGGCTCATGGGGCCCTCCTGAATTTCGGACAAGTTGTGGCCCGCCGCCGGGGCGGATGCAAGCCTGCCTCAGACCTCGCCGAAGGCATTGGGGATCAGTTCCACCCGACCGGTGGCATCCACCAACGCCACGTCGAAGCGCATGGAAACCTCGCCCAGGCCCTGTCGGTCGCAATATTCCAGCGCGGCTTGGGTGATCCGGCGCATCTGCGCGGGCAGCAGGTGCAGGGCGGCGTCGGCATGGCTGCGCGACGCCTTGACCTCGACGAAGACCAGGTCGGGACCGTCCTGCACGATCAGGTCGATTTCGGCCCCCTGCCCGCGCCAGCGCGTGGCCAGAACCTGCGCGCCGCGCTGGTGATAGAGGCGCAGGACGCTCTCCTCGGCCAGGCGGCCGGACAGGTCGGCGGTGCGGCCCCGGCCCGCGCGCCTGCCGCCCGGCTCAGTCACGATCCGCCAGCCCAAGCGCCAGCTGATAGACGTCGCGGCGCGGCAGGCCCAGTTCCTGCGCGGCCTCGCGGGCGGCGTCCTTGACGGACATGGTGCGCATATGCGCAGTCAGGACGGCGCGCACGCGGTCCTCGTCCATCTCCACGGCGGAGGGGCGGTCAAGGACCATCACCACCTCGCCCTTCAGCGTGGCCATGCGCGGATCGGCGGACAGGTCGGCGGCGGTGCCGCGGATCACCTCCTCGAACTTCTTGGTCAGCTCGCGCGCGACGACGGTGATGCGGGTGGGGTCGATCAGGGCCAGATCCTCCAGCGTGCGGGACACGCGGCGCGGGCTCTCGAACAGGATCAGCGTCGAATCGACCGCCATCCAGCGGCGCAGCCAGGTCTGGCGCGCGGACTGGGTGGGCGGCGGAAAGCCCAGAAACAGGAACCGGTCGCTAGGCAGCCCCGCCAGCGTCAGGGCCGCCAGCGCCGAGGATGGCCCCGGCAGCGCATGGACCCGCGCCCCGGCCTCTGCCGCGTCCAGCGCCAGCCGATAGCCGGGATCGGCCACCAGCGGCGTGCCCGCATCGGAACAGTACGCCACGCTGGCCCCGTCCGACAGCGCCGCCAGCAGCGCGGGACGCGCCCGGTCGCCGTTGTGGTCGTGATAGGACAGGATGCGCCGCCCGCGCAGCGGCACGCCGTGGATGTCCAGAAGATGGCGCAGCACGCGCGTGTCCTCGGCCGCCAGCATGTCGGCGCTGTTCAGCACGTCCAGCGCGCGCAGCGTGATGTCGCGGGCCGCCCCGATGGGGGTCGCGACCAGGTACAGGCCGGGGTCCAGGCGCGCGGCCTCGACATGCGCGGCCAGGCGGCGGGCGGGGTCCTGCCCAGAGTTCGGCATAGGGTTCGGCCTGGGGTTCTGCCCATGGTTCGGGGGGTCGCGGCGGTCGGTCATCCTGCCTCCGGTTCCGGCCCGCACGGGGCCGGCGCTGATTGCCAATTGCAAAGACAGGACATAGGCTGCCGCCATCCGCGCGCGTCATAACATAAAGCAGGGAAGTTTCACATGTCAGCCTTCGCCACAACCCGGCCTGCGGGTCTGCGCCATGTCCTTTTGAAAGCGGCGACGGTGGTATCGGCCCTGTTTCTGGCCGCGTGCGAGCCGACCGGCGGAACCACGCAGGCCAGCGGCCCCGAGACGGGCCCCCTGATCGACCCGTCCGAACCGGTGCGCGTGGCGCTGCTGGCGCCGGGCGGGACCGGGTCGGACGACCTGGAGTGGCTGGCCCGCAGCCTGAAGAACGCGGCCCGCATGGCCGCGGCCGACGCCCAGGGCGCGACCATCGACCTGCGCGTCTATGACAGCGGCGCATCGACCGAAAGCGCGGTGGCCCAGGCCAACGCCGCCGCCGAGGCGGGCGCGCAGATCGTGCTGGGCCCGCTGTTCGCCGACGGCGCCAACGCGGTGGGCAACGCCATGAAGGCGCGCAACATCAACGTGTTGACATTTTCCAACAACACCCAAGTCGCGGGCGGCAACGTCTTCATCCTGGGCAACAGCTTCGAGAACGTGGCCGACCGCCTCGTCGGGTACGGAATGACGCAGAACAAGCGCAACCTGCTGGTCGTGGCCGAGAACGACGTGGCGGGCCAGCTGGGCGGCCGCGCGATCGAGGCCGCGATCGCCCGCAACGGCGCCCGCATGGCGGGTCGGGTCGACCACCCGGTCTCGATCACCGGGGTCGACGGCGTGGTGCCCCGCATCACCCAGGCCGCGACGTCGGGGTCGATCGACGCGGTCTTCATGACCGCCAACAACCAGGCCGTCCTGCCCTATCTGACCGAACAGCTGGCGGCGGCGGGCGTGCGGTCGCCCGGCACGCAGATGATCGGCCTGACCCGGTGGGACCAACCCTCGTCGCGCCTCGGCATGCCGCAGCTGGCCGAGGGGTGGTTCGCGATCCCCGACCAGACCCTGCAGCGCCAGTTCGAGGCCCGCTATGCCGGTGCCTATGGCGAGGCGCCCCATCAGCTGGCCTCGCTGGCCTATGACGGGGTCGCGGCGATCTCCTCGCTGGTGCGCAATGGACAGCGCAACGCGCTGACCACCACGGGCCTGACGCAGCGGGCGGGCTTCAACGGCGTGGGCGGCGTCTTCCGCTTGCAGCGCGATGGCACCGTTCAGCGTGGCCTGGCGGTCGCCACCATCCGCGGCGGCCAGCTGGTCGTGCTGGACCCCGCACCGCGCAATTCGCGCGGGCTGGGGTCGTGACCGGGGCCGGACGCACCGACCGATGACCATCGTCGCGGCCCGACCCGACCTGGACACCGACCAGCTGCTGGCCCGCCTGGACCGGCAGCTGGCGGGAACCACCGACCCCCGCCAGATCCGCGCGCAGACCGTGGCGATGCTGGCCCTGACGCGATCCGTGACGATGGAGGCGATCGAGGCCGCCTTTGCCACCCATCCCCGCGCCGCGCGCGAGACGGTGCGTGCCATCGCCATGATGACGGATGCGCTGGTCACCGCGGTCCACCACGTGGCCACGACGCGCCTGCACCCCCAGCAGTCCTCGTCCGAGACGCAGCGCCTGGCCGTGCTGGCCGTCGGCGGCTATGGCCGGGCCGAGATGGCGCCCTCCTCCGACGTGGACCTGCTGTTCCTAACCCCGTGGAAGATCACCCCCTGGGCGGAAAGCGTCGTCGAATCGATGCTGTACATGCTGTGGGACCTGAAGCTGAAGATCGGCCATTCGATCCGCAGCGTGGACGACTGCCTGCGCCTTGGTGCGGCGGACATGACGATCCGCACCTCGCTGGTGGAACACCGCCTGGTCACGGGCCACGCCCCCCTGGCCGAGGAGCTGCGCACCCGCCTGTGGGCGGAGCTGTTCGAGCGGACCATCCCCGAATTCATCGAGGCCAAGCTGGAGGAACGCGCCGCGCGCCACACCCGTCAGGGCGGCCAGCGCTATGTTCTGGAACCCAACGTCAAGGAGGGCAAGGGCGGCCTGCGCGACCTGCAGACGCTGTACTGGATCGCGAAATACATCCACCGCGTCGACCGGGCGGTCGAGCTGGTCGATCTGGGCGTCTTCACCCGCGACGAGCATCTGGCCTTCTGGCAGGCCGAGGATTTCCTGTGGGCGGTGCGCAGCCACCTGCACCTGATCGCGGGGCGGCCGTCGGACGTGCTGTCCTTTGACATGCAGGTCGAGGTGGCGCGGCGCATGGGCTATGTCGACACCACCGCCCGACGCGCGGTCGAGTACTTCATGCAGGACTATTTCCGCCACGCCACCCGCGTCGGAGAGCTGACCCGCGTCTTCCTGACGGAACTGGAGACCCGCCATGTCCGCGCAGCACCCTTCCTGGGCCGCATCTTTCGTCGGCGGCGCAAGATGCGCGCGGGTTTCGTCGATCAGCAGGGTCGCCTGTCCTATGAAACCGAGGCGACCTTTCTGGCCGACCCGCTGAACATCCTGCGCCTGTTCGAGGAGGCCCTGCGCACCGGCGTGCTGATCCACCCCGAGGCGCTGCGCCTGGTGGCCGCGAACCTGGACCGCATCGACGACAAGGTGCAGTCCGACCCCGAGGCGATCCGCATCTTCATGGACCTGCTGCTGCGGCACGGGAACCCCGAACGCGCGCTGCGGCGCATGAACGAACTGGGCGTGCTGGCCGCCTTCATCCCGGAATTCGAACCCGTCGTCGCGATGATGCAGTTCAACCTGTATCACCACTATACCGTAGACGAACATTCCATCCAATGCGTCGCCGCCCTGGCCGAGATCGAGCGCGGCGAACATCCTGAGGACCTTCCGCTGTCCTCGGAGATCATCCAGGCCGGCGTGAACCGGCGGGTGCTGTACCTGGCGACGCTGCTGCACGACATCGGCAAGGGCCGCCCCGAGGATCATTCGATCCTGGGGGCGCGTATCGCGCGGCGGATCGCGGCGCGCTTCGGCTTTGCCCAGGACGACATCGACACGGTCGAATGGCTGGTGCGCCATCACCTGCTGATGTCCGACGTGGCGCAGAAACGCGACATCAGCGACCCGCGCACGCTGCGCGACTTTGCCAAGGCGGTGAAGACCCGCAAGCGGCTGGACATGCTTCTGGTGCTGACCGTCTGCGACATCCGCGGCGTGGGCCCGGGCACCTGGAACAACTGGAAGGCCGCGCTGCTGCGCCAGCTGCACCAGGAGACCGCGGCCGCGCTGGAGAACGGGCTGGAGGAGCTGAACCGCGACCGTCGCCAGACCGAGGCGAAACGCTCGCTGCGCCACCTGCTGATCGCCAAGGGTTGGGACGCCCGCACCATCCGCGCCGAACTGGGGCGCCATTACGACGCCTATTGGTCGGGCCTGCAGACCCAGACCCAGGCCGTCTTTGCCGACCTTCTGTCCGGCCTGGGCGCGGACGAGATCCGCATCGATCTGCGCGCCGATCCCGACCGGGATGCGACCCGCGCGGCCTTCGTGCTGTCGGACCATCCGGGCATCTTCTCGCGGCTGGCCGGGGCGCTGACGCTGACCGGGGCGAACGTGGTCGATGCGCGGACCTATACCACGCGGGACGGCTATGCGACGGCGGTCTTCTGGGTCCAGGACGCGGAGGGGCATCCCTTTGCCGAGGATCGCCTGCCCCGCCTGCGCCAGACCATCCTGCGCACCCTGGCCGGAGAGATCGTCGCCCGCGAGGCCTTTGCCAGCCGGGACAAGCCGAAAAAGCGCAACCGAGAGTTCAAGTTCCCGACCCACATCACCTTCGACAACGAAGGCAGCGACATCTATACCATCATCGAGGTCGACACCCGCGACCGCCCTGGCCTGCTGTACGACCTGACGCGGACGCTGGCCGCGAACCACATCCAGATTGTCAGCGCCGTCATTGCGACCTATGGGGCGCAGGTGGTCGACAGCTTCTACGTCAAGGACATGTTCGGCCTGAAGCTGCACAGCCCCGCGAAACGTGACGGGCTGGAAAAGAAACTGCGCACGGCGATCGCCGACGGCGTGAAACGGGCCGAGGCGGAACAGGCATGAAATCCGGATTGGTGCGGGGGTTCCTCTCCGTTGGGCTATGGACGCTGATCTCGCGCGCGTCGGGCTTCGTGCGCGACATCCTGATGGCCGCCTGGCTGGGCACCGGCGCCGTGGCCGAGGCGTTCCTGATCGCGCTGTCCCTGCCCAACATGTTCCGCCGCTTCTTCGCCGAGGGCGCGTTCAACACCGCCTTCATTCCGATGTTCTCGAAGAAGCTGGACGATCCGGCCGACGCGCAGCGTTTCGCGCGCGAGGCGTTCTCGGGACTGTTCATGACGGTGCTGGCGCTGTCAGCGGTGGCGATGATCTTCATGCCGGGGCTGGTCTGGCTGATGGCGTCGGGGTTCGCGGGCGATGAACGGTTCGACCTGGCGGTCGAATACGGGCGGATCACGTTCCCCTATATCCTGCTGATCTCGATGGCCTCGATGATCTCTGGCGTCTTGAACGCGAACGGCCGCTTTACGGCGGCGGCGGCGGCGCCGGTGCTGCTGAACCTGCTGTTCATCGTGGCGATGGGACTGGGGCGCTGGCAGGGATGGGACCTGGGCCTGACCCTGGCCTGGGCCACGCCCGTCACCGGCGTCGCGCAGCTGGCGCTGGTCTGGTGGGACGCGCGGCGGACCGGATACACGTTCTGGCCGCACCGCCCGCGCCTGACGCCCGACATGCGCCGCCTGATCGCGGTGGCCCTGCCCGCGGCCTTCGCGGGCGGCGTCGTGCAGATCAACCTGCTGGTCGGCCGCCAGGTCGGATCCCGGTTCGAGGGCGCGATCGCCTGGCTGTCCTATTCCGACCGGCTGTACCAGCTGCCTCTAGGCGTGGTGGGCGCGGCGGTCGCGGTCGTCCTGCTGCCCGAACTGGCCCGCCGCATCCGGGCCGAGGATCACGCGGGCGGCCAGTCGGCCTATTCCCGCGCCACGGAGTTCGGGCTGTTCCTGACGCTGCCCTCGGCCTTCGCGATCGCGGTGATCGCGGAACCGATGGTCAGCACGCTGTTCGAACGCGGCGCCTTCACCGCCTTCGACACGCAGCAGACGGCGGCGGCGCTGATCGTCTATGCCTTCGGCCTACCCGCCTTCGTGCTGCAGAAGATCCTGCAGCCGCTGTATTTCGCGCGCGAAGATACCAGGACCCCGTTCCGCTTTGCCCTGATCTCGATGGTGGTGAACGCCATCGCGGCCTTTGGCCTGATGCCGATCTTCGGGTTCCTGGCGGCGGCGCTTGGCACGACCATCGCGGCCTGGATCATGGTGGCGCAGCTGTGGTGGGGCACCCGGTCGATGGGTCAGGCGGCGCGCGCCGATGCGCGCCTGCGCCGGTCGTTCCCGCGCATCCTGCTGGCATCGGCGCTGATGGCCGCCGTCCTGTGGGCGACCCGCGGCTGGCTGGAAGCCGCGGGCCTGGGTCGCGGCGCGGGGCTGGCGATCCTGGTCTTTGGCGGCGCCGCGCTTTATTTCGCGCTGGCCTTTGTCATCGTCGGCTATCGCCCGTCGGAGCTGCGCGCCGCCGTCCGGCGCGGTTAACGCTGGCGCAGCTGCGCCAGCGCGCGGGCCATGCCCCCGTCGACCAGCACGAAGGACAGCGCGAACCCGAACCCAAAGCCCGCGATCTCGGCGATCCAGCCCAGGCCCGCGCCGCCGAAGATCAGGCCGAAGACCAGCTGGAACAGCAGCAGCATGCCGATCAGCGTGAAGGCCCGCATCCGGTTCGCGTTCTCTGCCGCCAGCCGCGTCCAGATCAGGAAGGTGAACGCCCCCACCAGCCCATAGACCGCCGGATAGCCGCCGATCAGCGGCGCGGACCGCGCGCCCACCGCCTGGATGATCGCGGCATAGACCAGCGCACCGCCGATGGCCGACCCGAAATACAGCGCCAGCACCGCCCAGGGGCGGAAGTTCTGCGCGACCATGTTCCCCAAAGCCAGCGTGAAGACCACGACGAACAGCGCATGCATGGCGTTGACATGGATGAACACGAAGCTGAGGAACCGGTACATCTGTTCCAGATCGAACGCCCCCAACGTCCAGGCCCGCTGTGCCAGTTCGGGCGGAAACGCCGCCATGCGGATCGCGGACAGGCGCAGGCCCACGCCCTCGGCCCCGCCGATCAGGCCCGCGCCGCCCAGGGCAAAGACCGCCTCGGAGGCGATGACGGGCACGGTCAGCAGCCAGATCACGGGCGGCAGCGGGTTCAGCGGCGATTCAGGCAGGCTTGATCGCATGGGGTTTCCTTGGGTTGCGAAGGCACTGGTCAACCGCTAAGCCAGCGGGCAGGAAATTCCAAGGCAGGCCGCTCATGTCCGACCCGATCAACGCCCAGTTCCGCCCGCGCATCTTTTCCGGCATCCAGCCGTCGGGCGGGCTGACGCTTGGCAACTACCTTGGCGCGCTCAAGCGGTTCGCGGCCCTGCAGGGCCCGGACGCGCAGACGATCTACTGCATCGTCGACCTGCACGCGATCACCGTCTGGCAGGACCCCCAGATCCTGCTGTCGCGCACGCGCGAGGCGGCGGCGGCCTTCATGGCGTCGGGCGTGGACCCCGCGCAGTCGATCCTGTTCAACCAGTCCCAGGTCAGCGCCCATGCCGAGATGGCGTGGCTGTTCAACACGGTCGCGCGCGTGGGCTGGATGTACCGGATGACCCAGTTCAAGGACAAGGCCGGCAAGAACGCCGAGAACGTCAGCTTGGGCCTTCTGGCCTATCCGGCGCTGATGGCGGCCGACATCCTGACCTATCAGGCGACCGCCGTGCCCGTCGGAGAGGATCAGAAGCAGCACCTGGAACTGACCCGCGACATCGCGGCCAAGTTCAACCATGATTACGGCGTCACCCATTTCCCGATCACCGAACCGCTGATCGAAGGTGTCGCCACCAAGGTCATGTCCCTGCGCGACGGCTCCAAGAAGATGTCGAAATCCGATCCGTCGGATGCCAGCCGCATCAACCTGACCGACGACGCCGACACCATCGCCCAGAAGATCCGCAAGGCGCGCACCGATGCCGACCCCCTGCCCGGCCAGATGGACGGTCTGAAGGACCGCCCCGAGGCGCGCAACCTGATCAACATCTATGCCGCCCTGACGGACGAGACCCCCGACCAGGTCCTGGCCCGGTTCGAGGGTCAGGGCTTCGGCGCGTTCAAGCCCGCTTTGGCCGAGGTCGCGGTCGAGGCGCTGTCGCCCATCACCCGGCGCATGTCCGAATACATGGCCGACCCCGCCCAGATCGATGCGATCCTGGCCGACGGGTCCGACCGCGCGGCGGCCGTCGCCATGCCGATCCTGGAGCGGACCAAGGACATCATGGGCCTGCTGCGCACCCGCGGCTGAGGCCCCCCGACCGCAAGGGGGTTGCGCCAGCGGCCTCTTTGCGGCTATCAGCCCGACACGTGCATGGACCCGGTGAGATTCCGGGTGGCTCTTCCGGCCGCCGATCCGCCGGACAATTCGAACCTTGACACTTGACTGTCGGACCGCAGGCCACGACGGCCCGGTCAGGAACGGATGACACATGTTTTCACTGACGACCTACAAGAACGAATGGCTGGGCAACATCAGGCCCGACCTGCTTTCGGGCCTTGTCGTGGCCCTGGCGCTGATCCCCGAGGCCATCGCCTTTTCCATCATCGCGGGCGTGGACCCCAAGGTGGGGCTGTATGCCAGCTTCTCGATCGCGGTCATCACCGCGATCACCGGGGGGCGTCCCGGCATGATCTCGGCCGCGACGGCGGCGACGGCGGTGCTGATGATCACGCTGGTGCGCGATCACGGGCTTGAATACCTGCTGGCGGCCACCGTGCTGGCCGGCCTGATCCAGATCGGCTGTGGCCTGGCCGGTCTGGGACGCTTCATGCGCTTTGTCTCGAAATCGGTGATGACCGGGTTCGTGAACGCGCTGGCGATCCTGATCTTCATGGCGCAGCTGCCCGAACTGGACCTGTCCGCACCCGGCGTGACCTGGTTCACCTACGTGCTGGTCGCGGCGTCGCTGGCGATCATCTACCTGTTCCCGCGCATCACCAAGGCGATCCCGTCGCCGCTGGTCACCATCGTCGTGCTGACCGGGCTTGCGATGACCTTCGGATGGGACGTGCGTACGGTGGGCGACATGGGCGCGCTGCCCGACACGCTACCGATGTTCCTGATCCCCGACATCCCGCTGACGCTGGAGACGCTGCAGATCATCCTGCCCTATTCCATCGCGGTCGCCATCGTGGGCCTGCTGGAAAGCCTGATGACCCAGAACCTGGTGGACGAGCTGACCGACACGCGCAGCAACCGCAACCAGGAATGCATCGGCCAGGGCCTGGCCAACACCGCCACCGGCTTCATCGGGGGCATGGCGGGCTGCGCCATGATCGGACAGTCGATGATCAACGTCAAATCCGGCGGGCGGGGTCGGCTGTCGTCCTTCACCGCCGGGGTGGCGCTGCTGATCCTGGTGGTGGGTCTGGGCGATCTGGTCAGCCGCATCCCCATGCCGGCGCTGGTCGCGATCATGATCATGGTGTCCATCGGCACCTTCAGCTGGTCGTCGCTGGCCAACCTGCGCATCCATCCGCGCTCGTCGTCGGTGGTGATGCTGGCAACCGTCGCCACGGTCGTCTGGACCCACAACCTGGCCATCGGGGTGCTGGTGGGCGTGCTGCTGTCGGGGATCTTCTTCGCCGCCAAGATCGCACAGCTGTTCCGCGTGACCTCGACCCTGTCGGCGGACGGCCGCAGCCGGACCTATGTCGTCGAGGGGCAGATGTTCTATGCCTCGGTCGAGGACTTCATGGCCGCGTTCGACTTTGCAGAACCGCTGGATCATGTCACCATCGACGTCAGAGGGGCGCATATCTGGGACATCAGTTCGGTGCAGGCGCTGGACATGGCGATCCTAAAGTTCCGGCGCGACGGCGCGCAGGTGCAGCTGATCGGCATGAACGCCGCCTCTGAGACGCTGGTCGACCGGCTTGCCATCCATGACAAGCCCGGCGCCCTGGACAAGCTGACGGCGCATTAGAGGGGGAGACGGTACATGAACGACAAGATCATCGCCCTGGTGGACGGCTCGGTCTACGCGGCCTCGGTGTGCGAACATGCGGGCTGGCTTGCGGCGCGCAGCGGCATGCCGGTCGAGCTGCTGCACGTCCTGGGCCGCAGGTCCCCCGCCCCGTCGCAGGACCTGTCCGGCACGATCCGCCTTGGCGCGCGCAGCGCCCTGCTGGACGAGCTGGCAAGCCTTGACGAACAGCGCGCGCGCCTGGCGAACGCGCAGGGCCGCGCCCTGCTGGAGGATGCGCGCAACCTGACCCTGGGCGCCGGCGCCGCGCGGGTCGAGACGCGCCTGGAGCAGGGCGACCTGATCGCCCATGCGACCGGCAAGGCCGCAGGCCCCGCCCTGATCGTGATCGGCAAGCGCGGAGAGGCCGCCGATTTCGCGGCCGACCATCCCGGATCGAACCTTGAACGCGTGGTCCGCGCGGCCAAGGTGCCGGTCCTGGTCGCCGCCCGCGCCTTCCGCCCCATCGCCAGCGTGATGCTGGCCTTTGACGGCGGGGCCTCGGCGATGAAGGCGGTCGATCACGTGACCTCCAGCCCGGTCTTCGACGGGCTGCGGATCGAGGTGGCGATGGCCGCCCCGGCCAACCGCGAGGCGCAGGTCCAGCTGGAGGAGGCGATCCTGCGCCTGCGCGCCGCCGGCCGCGATGCCCGCGCCGAACTGCTGGACGGCAGCGCCGACAGCGCGCTGATCGCGCGGATCGAACAGCAGGATCACGACCTGCTGGTCATGGGGGCCTATGGGCACAGCCGTATCCGCCGGTTGATCATCGGATCGGTCACCACGCGCATGCTGATCGATTCCCGCAGATCCGTGCTGCTGTTCCGCTGACCCATAAATAAACAGTTAACAGCGCACAAATTTACAGCCTCCAGTTGCAGATTCGACGCGGACGCCGGCCTCCGGCCCCCGCGTCGGATCAGCCCTGACCGGCCCTGCACAACGTGCAATGTGAACCGGAAAGTTCATAGGTTAATCAATTAGTTGCACGATGTGCGACGCGGGTCGTGAAAAACGCGCCCACGCGGTGCGGGCGCGTGGATTTTGTTGACAACCGCCGGGGTGCGGGCGTAACGCCATTGAAACAGGGTTAACAAGAATCGTTTTCAAGAGGGATGACTGTCATGGCCACGATCTTTGGCAGCTATGATGGCGATGGCGCGACCATTCTTCAGGGCAACTCCTCGGAGGGAACCCAGAACGTCACGTTGTCGGACTGGGCGTTCAGCCGGCAAACCGAGCCGGGCGACAACCGCAGCGTGTACGACATCAGCATGAAGGGCGGCGACGACACGCTGGAGGGCGGAAACCTGTCCGGCCAGGGCGCCCGCGTCGCCTTCGGCCAGGTTGACATGGGCACCGGTGACGACATGGCCCATCTGTCGCGCACCACCTTCGAGACGATCTCTACCGGCGACGGCGACGACACGCTGAAGCTGGAGCAGTCGTTCGGCGCGCGCGTGGACCTTGGGAAGGGCGACGACGTCCTGTGGTTCGACATGAAGCCGGACCACAGCCTGTCGGATGCCGACAAGATGCGCAGCGGCGCCAAACTGGACGGCGGCAAGGGTCAGGACACGCTGAACCTGCGCGGGGACTGGACCCTGACGTTGTCCAGCGGCAACGTCACCATGGACACCGACGGCGACGGCAAGGCCGACCTGGTCACCAACGTCTACAGCGACAGCGACATCGGCTCGATCCTGGCCTATCCGCGCATCCTGCAGGGCACGGTCTCCTATGGGACGATGACGCTTCGCGACGGATCGACGGTGGCATCGCGGTCGGGCTTTGCCAATTTCGAGGCGATCAACGCGGTCTGCTTCACCGCCGGCACGCTGATCGACACCCCCCGCGGCGCGGTTCCGATCGAGACCCTGCGCCAGGGCGACACGGTCATCACCCGCAACGGCCCCAAGGCGCTGGCCTGGATCGGTTCGCGCAGGCTGGACGCGGTCGATCTGGCGGGGAACCCCAAGCTGCTGCCGATCCTGGTGCCGGCCGGCGCCTTCGGCAACGGTCTGCCCCTGCGCGACATCCGCTTTTCGCCCCAGCACCGCGTCGTCATCCGCTCGGCCATCGCCGAGACGATGTTCGGCGCCCCCGAGGTGCTGGTCGCGGTCAAGCAGCTGATCGGCGTGAACGGCATCGACGTGGACGGCGACGCCCGCAGCGTCCAGTACCTGCACCTGATGTTCGCAGACCACCAGATCCTGTCGGTCGAGGGGATCGAGGCCGAAAGCCTGTTCCCCGGGCGTCAGGCGCTGACTTTTCTCAGCCAGGACCAGCTGTCCGAACTGCGCGCGATCTTCCCCGATTTCGAGGCGATGACCGAGACCGATCCGGCCATCCCGTTCCTGAAGGGTCGCGAAGGACGCTCGCTGGCCGCCCGCCACGTCCGCAACGACCGCCCGCTGTATTCGTAAGGACCGGCCTGCGGTCATTGGACAGGCCCAGCATGTCGGCAACGGCAAGGCTGGGCCGCTTGGGATCATGACACTCCATACCGACCTGCCCCCCGCCCTGCTGCGCCGCACCGATGTCACCGTCGGCAGGCACGCGGCCCGGCCCGACCTGATCGTGCCGTTGGCCCGACAGATGCACCGGGAAAGCCTGTTCGCGGACCTGCCCTTCGACCAGCCGCAGGTGGAGCGCCTGCTGGCACAGGTCCATGACGACAGCGGTTATCACGGTGCCGTCGTCGTATCGCTGGAGGCCGAGCCGGTGGCCTTTGCGCTGTTCGCGTTCGAACCGATGCGGACCCATTCCGCCAGCTGGATCACGGTGATCCACACGGCGCATCTGCGCAGCGACATCCGCGACACCGCCACCGGGTCCGCCGTCTGGCAGCGGGTGATGCTGGCCGTGCGCGGCTGGTCCGCGCCGCGCGGGGTCCGGGGCATCCAGGTTGCCCTGGGTCTTGGCGTCGCCGTTCCGCGGATGGACGCGCTGCTGACCGCGGATGGCGCCACGCCCCTGGGCGGCGCCTTCTTTAGTCGGCTGTAATGTCCGCGCGGGCCCCACGATGACCGCGCAGCTGACCCATGATGACCCCAGACTTGGTCTGCGCCCGGCAGAGGCGCGGGCCGACGATCCGCTGACCGGTGTCGCGATGCGCCTGCTGGGCGATGCGCTGACGGGCAGCGGCGACGGATGCGTCTGTGCCCCCGCCCTTGGCGTGCCGGTGCGCCTGCTGGCCCTGCGGCGGGGGGCGGACCTGATCCACGTGCTGAACCCCCGCCTGTCGTCACTGTCTGACCTGCACCTGAACCGTGCCGAGACGCGGCTCCAGACCGGCCCCGTCCAGCGCCATGCCTGGCGTGCGCGGCGCGTGACCCTTACCGGGACGCAGCCCGGCGGCCTGCCCTTGTCTTTGGACCTGGACGGTCCGCTGGCCATCGCTGTCCAGCAGGCGGTCGAGCTGCTGGACAACCGCGACGCGTTTTCCTGGGTCACGCCCTTCCACCGCGCCTGGCTGCGGGCGACCGACGCCCCGGTCCGGGCCCGCGCGCGGGCGATCAATCACGGCCTGCACCGCCTGGATGGGGCGGCGCTGCGCATGCTGGATGACCGCCGGGTGCAGGTGCTGGACGACGACGGCACCCCCCTGGGCATGATCGACGCGCTGAACCCGGCCATGCCGGTCGAGGGTTGGGCGCGTCGCTGCCTTGGGCTGCTCTGCGCGACATCGGCCCTGCGGCACGTGATGGTGACAGGGCCGGCGCATCTGCCGCTGACCATTGCGGTGCTGGCCCTGGTGCCCGGCCTGACGGTGCATCACCCCGCGGCGGGCTGGCCCCTAGCGGCGATGCAGGCGCTTGACCTTGGCGCGGCGTTCCGGCCAGCGCAGCTGTCGGATGCGGCACCCGATGCGCCGCGGCTGGATGCGATCGTCGCCAGGGCGGATGAGGACTGGCTGCATGGTGCGGACGCGCTGGCGCGCATCCGCCACGCCGGGCGGCGCCTGTCGGGCGACGGCGGCGTCCTGCTGATCCATGGAACGGGCCCCCTGCCCGCGATCCGCGACCTGCTGCAGGCGGCGTTTCCCGCGGTCCACGCGGTCATGGACGGCGATGCGACGTTCCTGGTCGCGACCAAGGCGCGGCTGGACCTGGGCGTCGCCCATGCCCGCGTGCAGGCCATCGTGAACCGCACCGATCAGCAGCCGCTACTGGCGGCGGGCTGCACGGGTTGGCAGACGGTTCCCCGGTCATGACGGTCGCGACATCCGTGGCGCAGCGGCCGCGCATCCTGTTTCTGCACCTGTCCGGCCCCGGCCAGTTCGAGTTCCTGGGCCGTTGGCTGGCGGGCCAGGGCTGGGACGTCACCTTCATGCATGGCGGCATCGACGCCGACCCTGCCCATGACGGCATCTGCACCCGCCGATTCGCGCTGCGCGACACCACGATCCCCACGGGCGATCCGCGTCACATCCTGGACCACGCCGCGCAGAACTGCCGGGGCGCGACCGAGCTGATGTTCCGCATGCGCCATTCCGAAGGCTATGTCCCCGACGTCGTGGTGGCCCATGCGGGCTGGGGCGTGGGGCTGGGGGTCAAGCTGGTCTGGCCCGACTGCACCTATGTCGCCTATCATGAATGGTATTACACCGACCGCAACTGGGACAAGCGCCGGGCGGAAAAGCCCGCCGACCTGGCGGTGATGATCTCGGACCGGATGCGCAACCTGCCGATCACCGGCGAATTCGACCTGGCCGATGCCAGCTGGTGCCCGACGCTGTTCCAGGCCAGCCGCTTTCCTCCGGTCCTGCGCCGCCAGATCACCGTGATGCCAGATGGGGTGGATTGCGACCTGCACCGCCCCGACCCGCAGGCGCGCATCGATTTCGACTGGCTGCGCCTGCCCGCCGACCGCCCCGTGATCACCTATGCCACCCGCGGGATGGAGCCCTTGCGCGGCTTTCCGCAATTCCTGCGCGGCGTCGCCCGCCTGCAGGCGCAGCGTGACGACTTCGACACGGTGATCCTGGCCAATGACAGCGTGTCCTATGGCCGACCGCTGGCGCGCGGCGACAGCTGGTGGCTGCGGATGATCGACCAGCTGGACCTGGATCACCGCCGCATCCACGTGAACGCCATGCGCCCGCGCGATGAATATGTCCGCACGCTGCAGGCCTCACACGCGCATGTCTATTTCACCGAGCCCTTCGTCACCTCCTGGTCCCTGTCCGAGGCGATGGCCACCGGATGCCTGGTGATCGGATCGAACACCGCCCCGGTGCGCGAACTGGTCCGCGACATGGAGAACGGCCTGATCGTCGACATGGACGACGCGGACGAGGTCGCGGACGCGATGGCCTGGGTGCTTGACAATCCGGGTGACGCGGCCGACCTGCGCCGCGCCGCGCGCCGGACGATCCTGGCCGATCACGATGCGGCGCGGGTGTTTCCGGCCAAGGATGCCTGGCTGCGCGCGGCCATCGGCGCGGCGGTCCACTGACCTTGTTGGACAAATTGCCGCGCGACCCCGCGTCGCCGTCGAAAAGGCTCGCAATCGGGCGTGAACCGTTCCAACATGGGGACTGTTGACGGTGGATGACGGGTCACGGGGTGCCGCCCCGGCCTGACCTTCCCGCCAGGTCAGAACCCAAGCGCGAAGGCACTGATGAGACGAGACGTCAACCCGATCCACGCCACCCTTCTGCAGACCAGACTTGAGGAGATCGCCCAGGGATTCGGTGCCGTGTCGCAGCCGCTCGGCGCGGCCATGAGCCATGGCGCGCTGTCGTCGGGCAAGCGTTTCCGCGGCATGCTGATGCTGCTTGCGGCAGAGGCCTCGGGCGGGGTCTGCGACACGATCGTCGACGCCGCCTGCGCGGTCGAGATGGTGCATGCCGCATCGCTGATCTTCGACGACCTGCCCTGCATGGACGATGCCGGGCTGCGCCGCGGCCAGCCCGCGACCCATGTGGCGCATGGCGAAAGCCGCGCCGTGCTGGGCGGCATCGCCCTGATCACCGAGGCGATGGCCTTGCTGGCCGGTGCGCGCGGCGCGTCGGGCACGGTGCGGGCGCAGCTGGTGCGGATCCTGTCGCGGTCCCTGGGGCCGCAGGGCCTGTGCGCCGGCCAGGACCTGGACCTGCACGCGGCCAAGAACGGCGCGGGGGTCGAACAGGAACAGGACCTGAAGACCGGAGTGCTGTTCATCGCCGGGCTGGAGATGCTGGCCGTGATCAAGGAGTTCGACGCCGAGGAGCAGACCCAGATGATCGACTTTGGCCGTCAGCTGGGCCGGGTGTTCCAGTCCTATGACGACCTGCTGGACGTCGTGGGCGACCAGGCGGCGCTTGGCAAGGATACCGGTCGCGATGCGGCGGCCCCCGGCCCGCGGCGCGGCCTTCTGGCCGTGTCAGACCTGCAGAACGTGTCCCGTCATTACGAGGCCAGCCGCGCCCAACTGGACGCGATGCTGCGCAGCAAGCGCCTTCAGGCTCCGGAAATCGCGGCCCTGCTGGAACGGGTTCTGCCCTACGCCGCGCGCGCCTAGACGTGATGCGGCCGGGTCCAGAGGCCCTGTCGCGACCCGCCCGCCCCCGGCAGGCGTGATCGCGCGACATCCCAGCCCCCGATGCCCAGCAGGCCGATCTTGGCGGCCTTGGACGTGCTGATCCGCTGGCGATAGGCCTGCGGCCCGCCCTTGCGGATGCGCAGCCCGATGGCGCGATAGATGCGCAACGCGGCGGCGATGGACCAGGCGCAGCGCGGCGGCAGATCCGCCAGACCCACCCGCGCCGACGCGTAATAGGGTTCAGCCGCATCCAGCAGCCGCAGGATCACGGTGTACAGCTCCGGCGACGGCACCGGCCCGTCGACCCGCGCGCCCGCCTGGTCCAGCCAGTCCCCCGGCAGATAGCACCGCCCGATGCGCGCATCGTCGATCACGTCGCGCGCGATGTTGGTCAGCTGGAACGCCAGCCCCAGGTCGCAGGCGCGGTCCAGGACAGGGTCGTCGCGCACGCCCATCACGCGGGCCATCATCACGCCGACGATGCCTGCAACGTGATAGGAATATTCCAGCACGTCATCCAGCGTGCGATAGTCGTGCGCCTCGACATCCATCGCGAAGCCTTCGATCAGGTCCATGGGCCAGGCCTGCGGGAAATCATGCCTCCGCGCCACCGCGCGCAGCGCGGCAAAGGGCGGGGTCACCGGACCGTCGCCCTGCAACGCCGCCAGCGTGTCGGCGCGCAGGCCGTCCAGCCGCGCCTGCGGGTCGTTCACCGCCTCGGGGCGGCTGCCCAAGGCCTGACCGTCGATCACGTCATCCGCGTGGCGGCACCAGGCATACAGCATCACCGTGTCGTCGCGGATGCCCGGCGGCATCAGCTTGGCCGCCGTGGCAAAGCTTTGCGACCCTTGGGTGATCGCCTCGGTCGAGGTCAGGACCAGATCGCTCATGCGCCTGCCAGGTCGGACAGCATCACCTGGGCCGTGGCCTTGGCCGAGCCCACGACGCCCGGAATGCCCGCGCCCGGATGGGTGCCCGCGCCGACCAGATAGAAGTTGCGGATCGTCTTGTCGCGGTTGTGCGGCCGGAACCACGCGGATTGCGTCAGGATCGGCTCGACCGAGAAGGCGCTGCCGTGATGGGCGTTCAGTTCACTGGCGAAATCGGCGGGCGTGAAGATGCGCGTGGTGGTCAGGTTGGCGCGCAGGTTCGGGATCAGCCGCTCCTCAAGGGACGCCAGGATGCGGTCGGCATAGCGCGGCCCCTCGACCGCCCAATCGATCTCGGCGCGGCCCAGATGCGGCACCGGGGCCAGCACGTAATGCGTGGACATGCCCGGAGGCGCCATGTCCGGATCGGTCGTGCAGGGCGAATGCAGGTACAGCGAGAAATCCTCGGCCAGTTTGGGCCCCTTGAAGATCTCGTTGACCAGCTCCTTGTAGCGGGGGCCGAACAGTATGGTGTGATGCGCGATGTCCTTGGGCGCCTCGCGCAGACCGAAATGCAGCACGAAGAGCGACATGGACCAGCGCTTGCGGTCCAGCGATTTCGCGCGGCTCTGCCCGCGGGCCGTGTGGCCCAGCAGGTCACGATAGTTGTGCATGACGTCGCCGTTGCTGGCGACCATGTCGGCCCTCAAAGACCGCCCGTCCGCCAGGGTGACGCCCGTGGTCCGCGCGCCCTCGGTCTCGATCCGGGCGACCTTGGCGTTCAGCATCATCTGACCACCAAGCCGTTCGAACAGCGCGACCATGCCTGCGACCAGCTGGTTGGTGCCGCCCTTGGCGAACCAGACCCCGCCGCGCCGCTCCAGCGCGTGGATCAGCGCATAGATCGAGCTGGTCGAGAAGGGATTCCCGCCCACCAGCAGCGTGTGATACGAAAACGCCTGCCGCAGATAGGGGTCCTTGATGAAGGTCGCGACCTTGGCATGGACCGACTTGTAGGCCTCAAGCTTCATCAGCGCGGGCGCGGCCTTGAGCATCTGGCCCAGCTTGAGGAAGGGCACGGTGCCCAGCTTGACGTAGCCCTCCTGGTACACCTCCTCAGCGTAATCACGGAAGCGGCGGTATCCCTCCAGGTCGTCCGGGTTGAACTGGGCGATCTGGCGTTCCAGCTGATCGGCCTCGTTCACGTAATCGAAGACCTTCCCGCCCGGCCACATCAGTCGATAGAAGGGCGACACCGGCATCAGCGTCACGTCGCGCGCCATGTCCTGCCCGGTCAGCGCCCACAGCTCCTTGAGCGCATCGGGGTCGGTGATGACGGTCGGGCCCGCGTCGAAGACATGGCCCTGATCGTGCCAGACATAGGCGCGCCCGCCGGTCTTGTCCCGAGCCTCGACCAGGGTGGTGGCGATGCCCGCGGACTGCAGGCGGATGGCCAGGGCCAGCCCGCCAAAGCCTGCGCCGATCACGATGGCGGTCTTGGCCGCGGGCGAATGGGCGTTCATGCGTTTTCCTTCAGCAGGGGACGTTCGGGCAGGCAGCGGATGGCCGTGCCAAGGGGAATGGGAGGCTTGCCGGTCACGATGCGCAGCTGATCCGCCAAGCTCAGCCGGCCGGCATAGAACCGTTCGATCAGTCCATGCGGCATGCGGTAGAACCGCTGCAGCAGGGTATAGCGCCGGTCGGGCGCGCAGCCGCGGAACAGCATCCGGTTCAAAAGGCGCAGAAAGCGGTCGCGGCGCGCCCGGTCGATCGCGTAATCGCGGATGGCGCCGCGCAGCGCGTCGGTGCCGGGCGGCCCGGATAGGCCCGCCACCACGTCCGCCACCTGCGCCGCATAGGGCAGCGAATAGCCGGTGACCGGGTGAAAGAACCCCGCGCGCAGTCCCACGGGAACGGGCCCCGCCGCGTGATCGGCCCAGAAGCCCGCCGCGTCATGGGCCAGCGCAATGGGCAGGATGCCGCGTTCGCGCCGGACCTCGGCCCCGGTCCAGCCCTGCTGGCGGGCATAGTCGTGGGACGCCGCCGCCAGCGCGTCGTCGTCCAGATCGCCGCCATCGGAATAGCGCGTGTCCTCGATCAGGATGCGCGTCGGAGAGAAGGGCAGCAGATAGATGAATCGGTACCCGTCCTGCTGGGTGACGGTCGCGTCCATGATCATCGGGCGGGGCACGCCGTGGTGGCGGTCGGTCTCGATCTCGACGCCCACGAATTTCTGGAAACCCACGGTCAGATGCCGCGACGGCTGCGCGCCCCGCCCGTCCAGGACCGCGCCCGCCTCGATCCGGGTGCCGCAGGACAGTGTCGCCCCCTGCGCATCCAGCAGGGCGATGTCGCAGTTCCAGCGGATCTCGGCGCCCGACCGGACCACCGCATCCGCCAGCGCCGCCCCGTCCAGCGACCCGTAACCGGTGGCCAGTCGCCGAGCATGGCGGGGAAAGCGCACCTCCTGGTCGGGCCAGTTGGCGCGGCGCAGGGGCTTCAGCCGCGCCAGCCAGTTCGGCGACAGGTCGGGGTCGTGGCAGGACCAGGTGTGGCCGTCTGACGGTCCCGCGGCATGGTCCAGCAACAGCACGCGCAGGTCGGGCCGCGCCGCGCGCAGCGACAGGGCGATCAGCCCGTTCGCAAGGCCCGCCCCTGCCAGCAGCACGTCATGGGTCACGTGCGCTCCTGCGCCTCGGCCCGCAGCACGCCCGACGTCTTAAGGTCCTGCTTCAGCTTGTCGACCGGGGGCGCATAGATGAAGCCGAAGCTGACGCAATGGTCGCGCCCCTCGACCGCATGGTGCAGGCGGTGGGCCTGATACAGGCGGCGGGCATAGCCCTTGCGCGGGACATAGCGGAACGGCCAGCGCTGATGCACCAGCCCGTCATGCAGGACGAAATAGATCAGCCCATAGACGGTCATGCCCAAGGCGATCCACCACAGGACCGGTGCCCAGATCCAGCCCACCGTGAACAGCACCGTGGCGATCACCGCAAAGACCAGGCCGTACAGGTCGTTCTTTTCCAGCGCGTGGTCGTGTTCCTCGTGGTGGGACTTGTGCCAGCCCCAGCCCAGGGGGCCGTGCATGATCCAGCGGTGGACGGAATAGGCCGTCAACTCCATCACCAGCACGGTGGCGACGACGATCAGGAAATTGGTCATGCGGTGTCCCCCTTGGTGCGGGTGCTGGGCAGGCGCCACCAAGGCACCGTCGGGTGCAGGTGGTGTTCGTGATGATAACCGCCAAAATGAAAGCAGGTCAGCAGCGACACGGGGTCGCTGATCCGCGACGACCGCGCATTATGGCGGTCCGGGAACGCGTCGTGGCCGGGGCGGTGCGGCAGCCAGGTGCCGAACACGAACAGCTGGATCGACGCCAGGATCGACGGCAACGGCCAGAAGACCACGTACATCCAGCGATCCCCCAGGATCAGCGCATAGACCGTCACGATGACGGGCAGCAGCAGCCCCTCGCGCCAGCCGAAATAGGTGCCGATGAAGCGGGCGTACCAGCGGACCGGGCCGCCATGGTCGAAATCTGGGTCGTCGTCGGTTCCGGCATGGCGATGATGGGCCATGTGCTTGACGATCATCTTGCGCCACGAAAATCCGGCATACAGCCACAGGACAAGCTGGCCCATCGCCGCATTGGCGCGCGGGCGCCCCGGCACGACCGACCCATGCATCGCGTCATGCGCGATGATGAACAGACCGACCGACAGCCAGGTCAGCCCCAAGAAATTCGCGACCGCCAGGATGGGATGCGCCGCCGCGTCCAGAAACCACAGCGCATGCACATGCAGGGCCAGCCACGCGGCGATGATGCCGCCCGAGACGATCAGGCTTGTGGCGGTCAGATCTGCCTTGGGCAGGGCATGTGCGCTCATCTTGTCCCCCGGACCGGCGATCCGCGCAGACTACAGTCCCGCATCGCTGGTTTCCATCCCCGTTGCTTGCGACCATTGGCCACCCGGCCCAAGCACCAGCAAAGGCGCGCGGCGCAGCGCCGCAAGGTCGGCCGATCCCGTGCAGAACATCGCGATGCGCAGCTGGGTCACCACGTCGGACAGGTGATCGGACAGGGCCTCGGCGCTGTGACGCGCGGCGGGCAGAGCGCGGGCCGCCTGCCCCACGAGGTCCGCGCCAAGGCGGATGGCCCGCGCGACGTCCAGCCCGTGACGCACCCCGCCCGATCCGATCAGAACCCGGTCCGGACCCATCATCGGCGCGATGGCGCGCAGCGACGCGGTCGTGGGAATGCCCCAGTCGTGGAACGGTGCCGCCAGCGCCTGCAGGCGGTCGGGACCGCGTTCGGCCTCGACACGCGCCCAGCTGGTGCCGCCGGCGCCGGCGACGTCCAGGATCGTCACGCCCGCGTCGATCAGACGGCGCGCCACGGGCGCCGACAGCCCCGCACCGACCTCCTTGACGCCCAGGGGGACCGGCAGGCTGGTGGCAAGTTCCTCGATCCGTGGCAGCAGGGCCGCAAAATTGCGGTCGCCACCTTCCTGGATCGCCTCCTGCAGCGGGTTCAGGTGCAGGATCAGCGCGTCGGCCTGGATCATGTCCACCGCACGCTGCGCCTGCGCCACGCCAAAACCATAGTTCAGCTGGACCGCGCCGATATTGCCCAAGATCGGAATCTGCGGCGCCCGTGCCCGCAGGCTGGCGCCCAGGCCGCCATTGCCGCCCGCCTCGACCGCGATGCGCTGCGATCCGACGGACAGGGCAATGCGGTGATGGGCACAGGCCTCGGCGATGTGCAGGTTGATGCGTTCCGCCTCCTCTGGACCGCCGGTCATGGCCGAGATCAGCAGCGGCGCCCCCAGGCTGCGCCCCAGGAACCGCGTTCCCGTATCGACAGCATCCATGTCCAGATCGGGCAGCGCCTGATGTATGAACCGGACCTGGTCGAACCCACTGTCCAGCCGGTCCTGCGCCCCGCGGCCTTCGGTGACGATGCGCAGGTGATCCGACTTGCGACGAGAGATTTCGGTCATGTCCTGCCATCCGGTTGCGTCATCCGACTATCGCGTCAATGCCTTCCGGGTTCCAGCCCCAGTTCCAAGAGGACGAACTGTCGCGTGCCACGTCCCGGCGCCGTCGAACCCTTGGAAGGCGCCGCGCGGCGATCTGCAAAAAGGGGCCAGAAAGCCCCTTGCCCCCCCTTGGCGACATCCATATACGGGTCGGCGGAGACGTGGCCGAGTGGTCGAAGGCACACCCCTGCTAAGGGTGCAGGCCCGAAAGGGTCTCGAGGGTTCGAATCCCTTCGTCTCCGCCATTCACCCTTATATATCATTGATTTTGCTCCTTATTGTTGGAGTGGCCGTATCCGCCCCATCAGGCTACCCATCATGGGAAAAGCGATTGCGTGAGACTTGATGCGACGGATTCGGAATCATAAGGCCCGTTACGGACTGCAACGCAGGCTTAGGGTTGATCCCACCGATGGATCTCACGATCGAGCGCACGGCTGATCCCGACCACGGCATTCCGTAGAGTGTGCATCTCCCCATGGGCCGACATGTTCTGCAGCTGGTCAGCTACGACAGACAGCGCCGAAACCAGCAACTCGACATCACCCAGGACCTCGCCAATCCGGTCAATCTCGTCCCGGTAATCGCGTTCGGTTTTCATGCTGCACCGCCGATCACAGGCGCCCGCTCGACATAATCAAGCAGAGATGCCTTCTCCAGATCGCTATTGAGCCTCACCGCAATGTCTTCGGCGATCGATAGGAGTGCGCCCGTAACAGCCTTATCACGATCCTCGCCATGCCATGTTGCAGTAGCATCAAGAAGACGGGCCAGACGGTCTGCATCAAATTGCATCTGGTCGAGAGTTTTAACAGTCATGCTGCACCCCCTTGCGCGGCATGGAATGCGCCCATCACAAGGCTGCGCTCGTCACCAAGCCACACCCAGTCCAGCGACAGGCCGGTGGCGCAGCAATAGGCCAGGAACTCGGTCGAGAAAGTATCGCCATCCTCAGTCTTCTCGACGACTTGTGCGGGATCAAAAACAGGGGCGCCCGTCCACTCAGCAAAAAGGGCCAGGCGGTCGCGGGTACCGCACGGCAGGCCAGCAATTTTTCTGAGGGATTTGACAGGCAAGCCGGTAGTGTTATGGCAATGATTAGCCATGCTCGATCTCCTTCAAAGATCGGGTTGCGGTTAGGGCTGAATGGAAATCTCACCTTCCATTTGGCCCGCCTTCGTGTTAACACGGCGACATGGACGCGTCAACTCGTGATAACATGAAAATTGCAAAACGGCCGCCTGTCACCGGAACGCTGGTCGGTGTTCGGTTACAACCTGACCTTCTCGCTTGGATCGACACGGAGCGAGCCAAGATAAGTCCCGAGCCTTCCCGACCTGAGATGGTTCGCATCTATCTCCAGGAAAGACGCGGCAAAGAGACTGCAACCAGCTAGCGCTTTGCTCTTCTTGAGATCGGATATGACCTGTGACTGGAACCGTCTATATTCCGAACAACCTAACCCCCATGCAGCGGGGGAAAGTAGCCATCTTTCAGCGGCTCGAACCTATTTATGCCGCTTATGGCTTCGCCGTCTCATCATTTTCTGGCGTCGAACAGGGCTTATTGAGCGTCTCAATTTTCATTGAGGAGAAAGAGGTCCGGGAAGCGATCCAAGACTATTGGAAAACCAGCTCTGCAGGTGGTAAATTTTCTCGTATCAAAAAGCTTTTGAATAGCAGTACGACGATCAATAATGGCAAAGAATGGTCGGTGCTATCTGCTCGAGTGTCGGCCGCGATAGATGTAAGAAATGATCTAGCGCACGGCGAAGTGGCGGAAATTCATACGTCTACAACGCATTCACAAGCTGGGTGTTTTGCCAGGCTGGGTAAGGTAGCATCTCTTGGCGACCTAACGTGGAATTCCGAACTAAAGATGCTCGAAGGTTGTAACTTTTACAATACTACTCAGTTGATGGAAGCAGGTGTCGAATTTGTTGATCTATCCGAGGCGCTGTTCGGCTTCGCAAATAAAATGGCAGCACGCGAGTAGTTCCGGGAAGATACAGAACACCCGCATATCGACAGCGCCGCCAGCTTGGTCTTGAAGCACTTTTCACTTCAAAAGTGTGGCAGGCTGTTCGTCGTCCAAAGATCACGATTGACAGCATCACCCCCGCCAATGTTGATAGATGCAGACATTTGCACAGGTGGAATTATGAAAATTGTTGGATGCGGTGAAGTTAAGAAACTGGCTGTTCTCGTCCCTGGAGAATTAGTCACGATGCAAGCTCGCGGTGAGGCGAGTTGGGCAATTTGCGTTAAGAATGATGGCCGCGAGACTGAAGTAGTGTTGTTAAGCGGTCCTGAGCCATCAATTGGCTGGAAAGCCTCCCCTGAGAGAAGCCGGGATTGCTACTCCTACGGTAATGACTGGGTCTTGGATTTTTCGAATAATGTAGATGCCTGCCCTGATCAGATACCCGAAGCTCCTGAACCGAGATTTATTCTTGATGAGACCGGGCTGAAGCTTTCTTACGTGGCAGGCCAGTATCAGGGTGTCGGGTTTTGGGACTGTTCTACGCAAGAGATGGCTGAGGTGCTCCCCATTCCC
>NZ_JXYF01000039.1:0-36267 GCF_000967735.1 Paracoccus sp. S4493 | reverse complement strand
TGGTAGGCCCGGCAGGACTATCCAAAACGCCGAAAGATGAGCGAAATCAACGTGGCAGTGTCCCACATTGCCCGACATAGCGCTCTATAGGAATCAATTGGTTAGGGTTGCTGGTGTCCCACGTTTTACCAGTCAACTCCGGTCATGCGCTGCATGGCCAGGTCCGCCAGTCGATCGCGATCCGCGCCCGCGGTGTAGATCTCGCTGGTCTTCGCATTCGAGTGACCGTGTACGCTCATGACCTCGTACTGGCTTGCCCCGTTCATCGCCAACAGTTCGCCGGCGGATTTCCGAATCCCGTGCGCGGATAACCCCGCAAGCCCGGCTTGGCGGGTCCAGTCTGCAAACTTATTGCCAAAGGCGTTCTTGCTGGCAAACGGCTTGCCATGCTCTGTGAGCAGATATGTCGGCCCGATAATGGTTTGCGCCCTGATGGCGGCTTGGAGCGGCGGCAGCATGGGTATCCGGACGCGCGAACTGCCCCGTTTTTCGGGTTGCCAATCCAACCAGGTGACGCCGTTGCGTTGCATCTCGTGGGTTCGGCCAAGGCGATAGACGTCCCCGAGGCGGCATGCCGTAAACATCAGCAGCGACAGCGCCAGATGAGCCATGGTGCCCTTCGGATGCCGTTCCCGGTATTTCAGCAGGTCGTCGGTTGTCCATGCCGTCGCCCCAGTGCCGCGGTTGATTTTGCCGATGCCCGCGGCCGGGTTCGCCTTACAGTGACCTCGATCAGTTCCCCATGCATACATGGCGCGGACAGCTTTGATGAAGTTGTCTGCAGCACCTGGCGTCGCGGCCTTCTTGTCGCGCAGCAGGATCAGCTGCGACTGTGGCATGGCGGCGCTGTACTCTCCCACCTCTGACGCAAGCCACAGTAGGAACTGGCCACGCTGATGGGCAGTGGCCTTGTGCAGGTGGCCTTGCTCCTGCATGTCCTTCATTGCGGCGCGGTACAGGTCGACCAGCCAGCCAACCGAACCCTTGATTGCGCTCGGTGCGTCAGCCTCCGGCGGCAGCTGAATGCCCGCGCGCGCCGCGTGGTAGTGTTCGCCAAAGCGCGGATGATCAGGACCTGCATTCAGCAGGACGCGAACCTTTTTGTCGCCTGCCTTCCGGACACGCCAGCGCACGGTGCCTGACGGCAGAACCTCGCGCAGCAGGCCGGGGTATTGCAGGCGCATTTCGTCACTCACTAGGCCATTCCTTAGGGGCCACAAGATCAACGGGCAGGGCCTCTGGCGCAAGGGCCTTCGGGAGGATCCGCACGCGTCCAGGTTCGACGATGATCTCGCCAACAGAAATGCCGGCGCGGGTTAGGCAATCCAGCGTGCGGGCCATGTCGGCAGACGATACGGCGCGGGGTCTTCCCATCAGATCAGTACCTCCTGTCGCGGATCAATCCGATCCATCATTCTAAAATCGCCATACAGCTTCGGATGCGTCGGCCCGCGCGGATCTCTTCTGTCCCAGACAAACCAGCCGTTGCGCTGCGCAGGGTTGCCTTCGCCGGTGAAGTCCAGCTTCCACCGCATCAGGTAGGACCAGCTGCATGGCTGGTCGTCCAGCAGCTGCCCAAGTCCATTGATGCGCCCGGCGGGCCAGTCCCACGACAGCAGCAGGGCAAGATAGTCCCATCCCGGCATGGCCAAGGTATGGCGCAGCCAACGACCACCGCCCTTTGAGCTGATCTCGCAAAACGGCGGGTTAGTGATGATCGCTCGGGCCGGGCTTCGCGTCGCCGAATAGAAATCTGCGATCGTGCTATCCGGACAGCCCCTGTCGATCAGGTCCGATGCGATGCACGGCATACCCATGGCGCGGATCTCGCGTACCAGCGCGCCATCGCCACAAGCAGGTTCCCAAACCGACCAGCTGTCGCGAATCCGTGGGCCATCGTAGCCGAACAGGCTGCGGATCGCCTCGGGCTGTCCGGTCGGATAGAAGTCTTCGGCCCGGCGCTCATGCTCTGGCAATGGCTTTGCTTGGTCGGGAAGGTCGCCGAACATGGCGCTGGCCAGTGATGCCTTCGAGCGGCCCTTGCCGGAGATCGCCTTGAAAAATGGCTTTGCGGATGGCGGTCGGGTCGACTTGCTCATGCGCTTTCCTCTGCCCGGCGCCGGACCTCGTTCTCGATCGCATGCTTGATGGTGCTATGGTCGCGACGCAGCGCCCGGCCGATCTGAGAGAGGGTAAGCCCGCGCCGATGGGCGATGTAACACACCAGTTCCCGCACCCGGCAGACGTGCGGTACACGGCTGCGCCCCATGACGGCATGGACGCTGTTCCCAGTGTGCGAACAAACCTCGGCGGCAATCTGGCGAACCGTCACGCGGGGCGCGGTCTTGGTGCCGATCGTTCTCAAGTCCGCCTGGTCCATGAACGGCTCGCGGACCGGCTTAGGTGCATGATGGCTTGCTTCCCTTACCATGTGCGTCAATCCGTGCCTCGTGCGCGTGGCTTCGATCCCTTCGCAGCCGGTCGCGCTAGCCGGAGCGGCTCGTTTTCGGCGTCCAGGCGGCGCAGCTCGTCGCGCGTCTGTTCCATCATCTTGCGGGTGAACAGCTTGCCGCCGGTCATGCAGGCGTCGATCTGGCTGGCAAGGTATTCTGCTCGGGTGTGGCTCATGCCTCTCCCTCCATTAGGGTTGATAGGGAAGCGCAGGCAACGATTTGGTCGCGTAGCTGGCGATCAGTAAGCCCGGCAGATCTTTTGGACAGCATGAAGCGACCGAGTTCCTTCCGTGTGACCTCCTTGGCGCCAGCCGCGACCGCCAGCTTCCGCTTCGACATCGCAATGTCGAAGTGCTCGTAGGACGTGCCTGCCTTCTGCAGCCATTTGCGCTGAACGCCGATCAGGTCGGCCATTGCGAGAAGTTCTTCGGTGGTATCTGCCATCATGTGACACATTTTCATGCGGCCGAAAGCGGCCTGCATATCGTCCACGTACACCGTCATGCCTGCGCCTCGCCTAGCTGATCGGCCCGCAGATGTCCGCAGTTCGCCGCGACCAGCGCCTCGGCCAAGGGCGGGCAGACGCTGTTCCCGCAGCAGCTGACCTGGACGTCCTTGGCGAATGGCACCCAGACCGGATCACCGGTCTCCAGACCCTCCCACACGCCCTCGATCACATAGTCAGCCGGGAAGCCTTGGGCTCGGAACAATTCGCGCGGGGTCAGCATCCGCATGCCGATGTCGATCACCACGTAGCTGATGCCCTCGATCGTCAGGGTGACGAACTCGCCGCCGTGCCAGGCATCGTGGGTGCGCAGGAACTCAGCCACGGCGCGGGCCCGGGCGTGATGCTCAGGCGCGAAGGGAGGGGCGGCCAGTTCGGCCTGCATGTGGCCCATGCGGTCCTTGACGGTCACCGTGTGGCAAGGCTCGTCTGCACGCGCGCCGTCCCCGGTGCCGTAGTACTTGGCGAACCACGAGGCCACCAACTGTGACTTGCCCTGTCCGCCCGCCGTGACGGTGCCGAGGGGGGCGTCTGTCGCGTGACCGGTGCTGGCACCGAACTGCCGCGCGATGAACGCGGCCACAGGCGTCTGGTGGCTGCCCGACTGCGTGACCGTCGACATCGGTTCATTCGCGGCCCGGCCAGGGTGGACCCCGCCCGCGCGCCGGGTGTCGTTGTTCTGCTGTGCGAGAAACGCTGCCACGGGCGCATGCTTGGCCCCGCCGGCGACCACCGTGCCGAGGGGGGAGGCCACGTCCAGTGCGCGGGGCTGCTGGCCCGTCCGTTCTCCATAGCCGGTCTGCACCATCGTCGCGGCAATCAGGCTGTTCTGGTCCTTCTTGCTGGCGCAGATCGTATGGTGCGGATCGGTCGCCGCGCGGTTGCCGCCGCCCTGCTGAGCATAAGTCAGCACCGGGGCGATGACGGCATGCTGGATACCTCCCACCGTGACCGTACCGAGAGGATCAGCCAGCGGGTATTCCCGCCGCCCGCCACTGTCGCCGTGGGCGATGCTGGCCAGATAGGGCGCGAGGACGCCCAAGGGTGCCGCACCGCCCGGCTTCCTGATCCAGCTGTTCGCCGTGATCGTGGCCATGGGGTCGCGCATGTCCTGCCCGGTCGCGCCGGTGTTGAACCGCTGGACGCTTGCCGCGATCAGCGAGGCGTGCTGGCCATCGGCAGTCACCGTGCCCAGGGGGCGGTCGATTTCCCCGCGCCCGCCGCCGGACCCGTACATCTGCGAAACAATGGGCACGACCGCTGCCTTCTCGCCGCGATGCGCACCGGTGATCGTGCGGAACGGTTCTGCCGCATCCTCGACCCGGCCACCGTGCGTCAGGTTCACGAGGAACGGGCGGTCGGCCTCCAGGACGTAGCGCTTCATCCCGCGCGCCACCCGCGCCAGCGTGTTGTCGGCCAGGGGCCGTACCGCGCGCAGGCCGAGCTTCTCGAACACCTCGGCTTTGCTGTCGAAGATGGAAGGGCAGGGGAGGGACCAGTCGATGCAGGTATGCGCGCCGACCCATGGCAGCAGCTTGCCTTTCCGGACCTTGTCCGACTTCGGATCGCCATGCGTGGGCTTCGGCCAGACGATGCGTCGCCCGTCGCGGCGCGCGACCAGGAACCACCGCTTGCGGATCGTCGGCGCGCCATAGTCGCAGGCGCGCAGCTCGCGCCATTGGACCTTGTACCCGGCCTTGCGCAGGCGGGCGATCCACATCTCGAAGATCTGTCCCGCAAATTCCTTGATCGGCTGGCCGTCGTTGTCGACCGGGCCCCAGGTCACGAACTCCTCGACGTTCTCCATGCAGATCACGTCGGGCTTGGCGAACTCGGCCCACCGGACCACGACCCACGCGAGGTCGCGGATATTGCGGTCGCGCGGCGCGCCGCCCTTGGCCTTGCTGAAGTGCTTGCAGTCCGGGCTGGCCCAAAGCAGGCCGACATGGCGGCCCTTCGTCACGGCCAGCGGATCCACGTCCCAGATGTTGCTGTCCAGGTGCACCGTCTCAGGGTGGTTGGCCGCGTGCAGCGCCAGCGCCTTTTCGCTGTGGTTGATCGCGATGTCCGGCGACCGGCCAAGCGCGGCCTCGATACCGGTCGACGCACCACCGCCGCCGGCAAAGCTGTCGATGATCATGGGCAGGTGGGGGTGCATGCTCATTTCAGAACCCGCTTGCCCAGCTTGATCTGCGCGACCATTGCCAGCGTCAGATGCTCCTCGATCATCTTGCCGAGGATTTCGGGGCGGACGGGAAGGTTACCGATAATCGTCATGGCCGAGGCCTCCTTCTGAAGGTGTGATGGTTTGATCGGGGTTGTGTGGATGCGGGGCCCGCTTGAAGGTCAGGCCGCATACCTCGGCGGTTCGAAGCGGATCGTCTGCATGATGCCGGCGCTGCGCAGCTCTGCGGCGATAGCGCGGACCTGTTCGGCGCGGCATTCGCAAATGACCGCGATGTCCTCGACGCCAAGGCCCTCGCGCAGGCTTGCAATCACGACGTTGCGGTGTGGGGGCTGGGGATTGTTCACGCAGCACCTTCTTCCTGCGCCATCAGCAGATCGAGCGCGACGTGCAGTTCGCGAGCTGCTGCGCTGCGATCCTCCTCCGCCTGATCCTTGGCCTCGGCGCTGCTGCCAGGGTCGAACATATCGGCGAGAGCCCGCATGAGCTTGGCAGTCGCGCTACCGTCCAGCTGGGCAAGCTCTGCCGTCCAAAGGCCCATAGCCATGGTGACAAAGGACACCCCGGTGCAGCCAAGCCTAGAACAGCCGCGGTCCGTGCACCGCAGCAGCAGATCAAGAATGACCTCTCGGGTCCGGGCTGCTTGCTGGCGAGTATCAGGCGTCAGCGTGGGCCTGCGTGGATCGCTCATGCAAAGGCCCACCAAGCGAGCGCTGCGCCCACCGTGGCGCTGATCGAAGCGACGACCAGGAATGCGACAATCGCCATCGACGAGATCGGCTTGTCTTGTTTTTCAAGGCTCAAGCTCGTGGAGCGAAGGCGGGCGATACGCGCTGCATCGGCAGTGTTCGCAGGATGGTACGGGGGGGACGGTTCCGGGCGCATTCTCAAGGCTCCATTCGATTGCTGGGGGTGGGGAACTGGCGCTGTGGCGCGCCAGTCAGGCGCTTGATCAGCGGGCGCCGATCTCGGGTGTGCCCATCAGCAGCGGCACGGCGGTCTGTTCGTGCGCCCATGCAAGAGCCTCGCGAGCGGCATCGCGCAGCGCGGCGTCCGGGTTGTAGAGGGTGGCGAAGAATTTTACTTCCGACCCCGCCTTGCGGTAGCGGAAGCGGACCGCCAGTCGGTACAGCGCACCCTCTTCGAAGACGGGGATGGCAATCATGAACAGGTTGGGCAGGCGCAGCGGTTGCCCGTCAGGATCGCGATGCTCGTCCAAGAACTGAACCTGCGTCTCGCCGGTATCGCGGTTGGTCGTCACCTGAAGGTGGCCGACCTCATGGACGGCAAAGCTGCGCGACAGTTGGACTAGCGTAGCGTACTGCCCAAAACGGCCCTGCAACTTCTGCGCAACCTCGACCATCCGCTGTTCCCAAGCCTCGGCGCCATCGGCGCGGTTGGCCAGAAGGGCGGGGGTCGGGTCCAGCAGGTCGTTGGCGTTCTCTTCGATGAACTCGCCGAACTGGTCCTTTGTCAGCGCCTGACCGCTGATCGCCGTCCAACGCTTCCATTCCTCGGACACCGGGAACGTGTAGAGCGCGGTGTGGCGACCATAGCTGGCGGTGGGATCACCCGCAGCAGGGTCGATCGTCGGTGCACCGGCGCCGTGATAGTCGATGATCGACAGCAACTGCGGCTTGGGCTGGATCTGTGCAAACAGGACGGTGTCGTCACCCTTGAAGCGGTTGGTCCACTCGATCAGGCTGGGCAGGTCGGACACGACGGCCTTGCCGGTGCGCTGCATCGGTTTGAGCGCCTCGATCGCCTTGCGGTGCTGTTCGGTCAGATCGTGCAGGCGCATGTCCGAGGGTGCGGCGATGATGGTCGGCTGCTGCGGATCATCGTTTGTAGGGAAACTGATATACCGAAAATCGCAGACCGGGCGCGTCTCCTCGATGATCGTCTCGGCGAAGTTCTTGGCGGGTTCTTGTGTCATGGGCCGGTGTCCTTACTCGGCTGTGCGCAGTTCGCGGTGTCCGCCGACGTCGCGAACCTCCATGCGGGACTGGGCGGGGTTGTGGGTGGTCAGCGCACCGTCGCCGGTCAGCCATCCGACTGCCTTATGCTTGGGTGGCTTGGGGCCGACGATCTTGTCCTCGATCACCAGTTCGACCTGGCCGAAGCGGTCGGTCTTCATGTCGATCGTCAGGGTGATCTTGCCCTTGGCGCTGGACGCGAAGTCCTGCGCGAACTGGCGCATCTCAATGTTGTTCGCTTCGATCCGCGACAGCAGGTCGGGCAGGTAGTCGCCGTTGTCGGCGAGTGACAGCAGCTGATCGAGGCTGCGCAGTTCCGGTGGCTTGGACATGGATCGGTCCTTGTGGATGTGGATGGAAAAATGCCCGCAGCCGCTGAGGGAGGAGGGGGCGGCTGCGGGCCAGTACGGGGTGCGGCGAAGCAGGAAGGGGCTGCACCCTGTCTGGTGGCGCGGTACGCCTACCAGTTCGTTGCCTGGCCGAGTGCTGTTCCGCCGTAGGCAATGGCTGCCGCGACCAAAGTCGGCGCGGTCAGGTAGAAGGTTACGACCAGCGCAGCCTGTGCCAGGCGCAGCGTGATGATGGGGATGAGGTGCATAGGTTCACTCCAGCCCGGCACAGTGCCGGTTGCTGCGAGATTTACACACAGTAAACTTAGACAGCAAGAAAAAAGTTTCTGTGTGTAAACACTGGCGATAGTCAGTTGCCCGCCAACAAGTGGCGCGGTGCCCAGACCGTGCAGTGCATAAATATTGGTGATTCGGGAGAAAACAGACGTGTAAGGGCAGATGCAACAAATCTTTATGGTTGTCGCGGCTGCTTTTGTTCGCCTAATGTTCTCGTCGTGGTTGGAGGTAGATGTGCCAGATGAGTTTGATATTGCGGCGGTGTTGGTGGCAATTTCTGAAGCCGATAGGCTTCAATTATTCACTGCGATCCGGTCTCGTCCTTCGGCGCCATCGACAGAGCAATCCTCGCAACTACTGCCTGATCTGCCTCAGAGAGCTTCTGAAAAATCTCCAGGTGATCGATGATCGACCGAGCGGCATCTGTTGATGGTTCGATCAATGCGGTCACGTCTACGCCAAACGCTGCGGCCAGCGAGCGAAGGGTTTCCGCGCTAGGATCTCGCCTTCCGCTTTCGAGCAGTGAGATGTAGCCCTTAGACGCATTGGCCATCTCGGCCAGCTGTTCCTGGGTCCAACCTCGCGCTTGGCGATGCTCTTTGATGCGGTATTTCATACGGCAAACAATGCCAGCTTCCGCGATCCCGCAAAACTTACACTAAGTAAACAGGCCCACTTGCGGTTTTGTTTTCTGTGTGTAAACAATCCGGCATGGAGATCAGAGAACATATCACGGCCAGAGGCCTGTCTCGCGCGCAGATTTGCGCAGCCGCTGGCATATCCCGCGGTATGTTGAGCCTTATCGAGAGTGGCCATCGGCGCATAGGTGTTGAGAAGGCAGAAGCCTTTGCTGCTGCGCTTGGATTGCCCATCGCAAGCGTCCGACCCGACCTCGCTCAGATGTTCACAAATGTTAGAAAGCCCGAGGACGCAGCATGAACCAACATGCCGCGTCCTCTTTTCATTGCTCGACTGGTCACTCTTCACAGGACCAATATGGAGCGCTGCCCGTGAAAAATCCTGCATATTCGACAGACCCCCGCGCCAACCGGCGCTGGTTCCGCGACCTTCTGTGGCGGGCCTTCCCCGCACAGTCCGAGCGTGAGCTGGCCGAGAAGGCCTCAGCGGTGCTGGATGTCAGCCATCGGCAGGTCATCAACTGGCTGCGCGAGGAGCATGACCCCAAGCTGCGCTACATCATGGCGGTCCTCGCCATCGCTGGCGCCGAAATCGTCTTCAGCCGGATCGAGGGACAATGATGCATCGGCTAATGAACCACGTCCTGGGGCGGTTCTACGAGGCGCGCGCCATGCGCGCCCTCGGCCGCTACCAGCGTCTCAAATCCATTTCGGAAAAATTCTTCCGTCGCGTTCCGCGCACGACGCGCGAGGGTGCGCCGGAGGAGGATGAAGCATGACGGAGCCCGCACAAGATCAGCTGCGGGCGATCACTCACGGGACGTCCTATGCGTACAACCGCCTGCGGTGCCGCTGCGATGCTTGCCGCCATGCGGAGTTGCGGCGACAGAAGGAGTGGCGTGCCCGTAACCGGGCGGGGCTGGTCAAACATCGTCCCAACCATCCCAACTGTGTGCCAGTGCGTGTCCGTGGCGTGATCTATCCCTCCATCTCCGTGGCGGCGGCGACTTTGAAGATCTGCCCAACCTCGATCACTGGGCAGCTTCGTTTGAGAGGCTCGGCTGATGGTGCAGGGCTGGGCGGCCGCTCCCCGCGCCCCAGAGGTAAGGCCGGTGCCAAGCGTTGCGTGATCCATGGGCGCGAGTTTCCGTCGATCGCGGCGGCAGCCCGCGCCTTGAATGTCGGCTATTCTCACATGGCGCGGGAGTTCAAGGCGGGCCCCTCAGCGGAATACTGGCAGTATCTGCTTAGCAAGCTGATGCAGGCTGACCAGCTGCAGCCGGGGCGGTTGGCATGACGGACGTTGTAGAGTTCTGGGCTTATCCGCTGCAGCACGGCGATCGCCTGCCCAACTTTGATTGGATGCCGCTCTACGGTGAGCAGCTGTTGTCTTCCCGCTTCGTCGCCAAGGCCATCCAGGCGAACCGGCGACAGGACATCGGCACCGCGCTGCTTCTATGGTGCGCAGCCATGAAGCAGAACCCCGCCGGCACGCTGCCCGACGATGATGTCGAGCTCGCACGTCTGGCCGGGTTCGGCGCGGATCTTGAGGGCTGGATCGAGGCCCGCAGTGGGTTGGCGCTGTACGGCTGGCGATCGACACATATCGACGAGGCCCCTGTCGGCGCGGTTGCTCGGTTGGGCCATCCCTTGCTGTCAGAGATCGCCGAAGCGCAATTCCGGCGCAAGCGTGGGCGCGAACGCAGTCGCGAGGTCGCCCAGCAAGGCATGCAGAAATCCCGCATCCGCGCCAAGCTGCGCGAGATCAAGCACGCCAAGATGGCCGATAATAGCCAAGCGGTCGATCAGATCGCCGAATGGCTGCGGGAAAACGATCTCTACATCACCGCCGACAACGTCCGCGTTGCGGCAGAGGAAATCATGGGCAGCCTTCGGGTCGTGCACATGGCGGGACGGGAGGTCTGATGGTCGTGTGATCGTCCTGCAGGCCGCTGTTATCGCGCTGCAATCCACTGTTAGTCGCTGTTACGCATAACAGTTAGCAACAGTTAGGACCGCAGCGCTTTAACAGGTCCGCAACTGTTAGCTGCCCTACAGGACAATACACGGACACAGACAAGGACATGAAACCTTATGGGCGCCTCCGAAAGGTGATGCCTGTGGATAAGTCGAACTGCTGGTGAAAGGGGAAGGTCCGGATGTCGGGTTGCAATGCAGAAATGAGGGCGCGTGTCGACATGCTGCTGATGCAGCCCCTTGCGGGTCTGGCGCGCAAGCGCGGAACAAGTGCTGAGGCACACGACAAGGCGATGGCCCGGCTGCGCGACTGGCTGACCTACATGTCGGACGACAACCTGCGTGCCATGGTCGATCTGATCGCGCGGCATGCGGTCAAGGGCGTCTGGCCTGAGGAGGGACTGGTCCGGGCGTGGGCGATGACCATCCAGTGTCCGCCCCCGCGCGACAGCGCCTACGCGCAAAGCCTCATCAAGTCGGCGATGGGCCGCCAGGCGATGGCGGAGGGCTGGGCAGTCGAGCTGTTTCAGATCGCCAAGAAGCTCGGCCCCCCGCCGGGCAAGTACATCATCACTCGGCTCAAGCAGGATGCGGACAGCAATCGGCACAAGCGCAAGGTGATCCGCGAGAACATCGAGGCTGGGCGCGCCACCCTGGCCGAAAAGCAATGGCTGTCGGTCTGGCATGAGGACCTTGCGGAGATCGAGGCCATCCAGACCGCCGTTACGGAAGAGGGAACAGCAGCATGACGATCTACAACGGCGAGATGGGGGCATTGCGCCGCGCCCAGGAACGCGAGCGGGTGGCGGGGATCATCGCGCGCGCCATGCCTGCGGAAGGGTGCGGGCCTGCTATTCCCATTGCCCCGGCGCGTGGGCCGTCGATGGCCGTCACGCCGAACGTGGTTATGCCAGATGAAAAGTCGCGGACGGGCTACAAGGTCGAAGCCACCGGCTGGCGCGGCTTCAGGGCGGCGCGGGCGATTGACGTGTTCGATACTCTCGACCAGCGCGAGGCGGTCCGAGCACGCAAGGAAGGCCGTGATCCTATACCACCATTCTCCAAGGCGCAGGTCACCATCGCGCGGCATTACCGCGACCTGGTCGAACGGCATGATGCTGGAGGAATGCGGTGCGCTAGCCTGGAGGCACGGCGCAGTGGCGGCGGATCTTCTGGCGGCGAATTCATCGATGCGTATCTCGCCACGGGCAATGAGATCCAGCAGCTGCGACAGCGCATCGGGGCAGGGGCCGCAATGGTGGTTCGCCGGGTTCGCCCGTCGGCTCGGGGGAAGGCAACAGCCTCGATCATTCGCGACCGGGACTTGGTCGATGCCGTATGTCTGCATGGGAAGAGCTTTCGGGACGTGCTGGATGGGCATGGATGGGCCATCAAGGGTCAAAACATCCAAAAACTCTCTGACGCATTGAAGTCGGCGCTGGACCGCATGCTCGGTAAGAAGAACACGGTTCGAAAAATTCTTCCTTGACCGCTTAGGTCTCACGAGAGCATACATTTCACTATTATCCAGACGTGCGCCCGCAGGGATCATCCCTCGCGGGCGTTCGTCGTTCGGACCTATCCCAACATCACTGGAGGCCGCCATGGCTGTCACCGATCCGGACTTCAATCCGAGCGGCAATCCCGACATTGCTGAAATCAAAGAGGCGACCAATGCCCTTGCGGCAATCATTGAGCGGCTGCCCGCAGGTCGCCGTCGGTCGGTCGCGCTGACCAATCTGGAAACTGCATCGATGTGGGCCGTGAAGGCCGCAGCTTGCGGCGACGCCTGAGCCTGTGAGCCTGAGCAATCAGATCATCATGCAAGCGCGCCTCGGTCTCCGCCCCATGCGGTACCGGGGTATCCGCTTCTGGTACTGACGTGGCGCGCATGCGGCAGCTCGCACCGCGCGGGCAACAGCTAAAGCCGCGTGGCTCCGGTGGTGGGGTGCCGGTCCGGTCGCGTGACAGGATCGATACCTGGCGCAAGTGGTACAAGACGGCAGAGTGGCAGGCCATCCGATGGGATGTGCTGGTCGCGGCCAGCTTCACCTGCGTCCGGTGCAAGCGGGTCTTCGAAAGCGCGCAGCTGGTCGGTGACCACATCAAGGCGCATCGCGGGGATCGTGACATGTTCTTCGATCGCACCAACGTCCAGTGCATGTGCGCCACCTGCCACAACCGAGACAAACAGCGAGAGGAGCGCCGCGATGCTTATCGGAACGATTGAGGGCGTCACTCGCGTCATCGGCAAGTCGCAAGGCTACCTCGGCCTGCCGCTGCGTGATGAGGTCATGAACTGCACGGTGAATGGCGAGGGCACGCCCGCCATGGTGACGGCATGGCAACCCACCCCTGAAGAGTTGGCCCGCCTGAATGCCGGTGCCTCGGTGCACCTGCGCGTGCTGGGCACCGTCCACCCGCCCGTGATGGTCGGGGTCGGCGACCCGCCCGCCTGATCCGCGCCGACGTCCGGCAAGGGGGGGTGGGTCGAAAGTCGGGGGGCCGTCCCGGCCCGGACCCGCGTCCCCCTCATGCGGAGATTTTTTTCTGATGGATGCGATTTTTGACCTCTTCGGCAACCCAGTGGATGCCAAGTCGGGCAAGCCCGGCCGTCCCCGGAAAGAGGCGACGCAGGAAGAGCGCAACAAGGTCAAGATGTTGCTGGCGGTGGGCTGGAACAACGAACGGATCGCCTCGATCCTGCAGCTGTCTCTGCCGACTTTTCGCCGCAATTTTTTTCACGAGCTGAAGGTTCGCCCCGTGGCGCGCGACATGCTCGACGCCCGCCGGCTGGAGCTGGCGATGACCGCGGCCCAGTCCGGCAACGTCGGCGCCATGCGCCAGGTCGATCGTCTGCTGGAGAGGTTCGACCAGATGGAAGCCGAGCGGAAGTACGCAAGTGCAGAGAGAGGGCCGACGTCCGATGCGCCTCGCGAGAAACTCGGCAAGAAGGTGATGGACGAGAAGTTGGCCCTCGATGCCGACGCGGCGCTGACTGCCGAACTGGACCTGGAGACCAAACGGAATGTCCGCCACTGAGGCTCTGCCGCGTTTCGCCTGCCCCGACTGGTGGGAGAAGCTGCAGGCGGGCGACGTGCCGATGGCGGACGTGCCGATCAATGAGGCCAAGGCCGCTCGCGTCTTGGCATTCTTCAATCGGCTCAGGCTGCCAGACATCTCGGGCAACCCGCCCATGTCGATCGCTTGCGGCGACTGGTTCAAGAGACTGCTGGTCGTGTTCTTCGCGAGCGAGGATCCCGAGACGCAGCGCGAGCTGGTCTGGGAACTGCTCTGCATGGTCCCGAAGAAGAACTCGAAGTCGACCTATGTGGCGGCGCTGGCGCTGACGGCCCTCTACATGGAGGAGGCCCCCAATCGGCAGATGCTGCTGGTCGGGCCTAGCCAGAACATCTCGGAGCGGTGCTTCGAGCAGGCGCAGGGCATGGTCGCCCTGGACGAGAAGCTGCAGCTGATCTTCAAGGTACAGGATCACCTGAAGACGATCACCCGGCGCAAGACCGGCACCTCGCTGGACGTGAAGACGTTCGACACGACGATCGTGACGGGCGAGATCCCGGTGCTGACGATCATCGACGAGCTGCACGAGCTGGGCAAGAAGGCCAAGGCGCTGAAGGTGATGCAGCAGATCCGCGGCGGCGGCATCACCATGCAGCGCGGCAAGGTGCTGATGATCACGACGCAATCCGACGAGATGCCCACCGGTATCTGGAAGGCCGAGCTGAAGAAGGCCCGTGCTATTCGTGACGGGAAGGCTGGACCGAAGCCGATCATGCTGCCGATCCTCTACGAGTATCCGGAGGAACAGCAGAAGGACGAGACCTTCTGGCGCGACCGGTCCAACTGGGGAATGATTCTGCCGAACCTCGGCCTGTCGATCAGCGAACAGGCGCTGGAGGAGGATTACGACAACAACGGCAAGGTCTCGAAGGAGGCCGAGCAGATCTGGGCCAGCCAGCATCTGAACATCGAGATTGGTGTCGGCCTCGGCGGCGACAACTGGCGCGGTGTCGACCACTGGGAAGACTGCGGCGACGAGACGCTGACGCTGGAGGAGCTGATGCGCCGGTCGGAGGTCTGCGTCGTGGGCGTGGATGGCGGCGGCCTCGACGATCTGTTCGCTGTCGCGGTTCTCGGCCGGGAGAAGGTCACACGCCGCTGGCTGCTCTGGACCCATGCGTGGGCATTCCAGGAAGTGTTTGATCGTCGCAAGGACATCGATGCCAAGCTGCGCGACTTCGAGGAGGCCGGAGACCTGACGATCTGTCTGGAGGTCGGCGACGACGTGACGGGTGCGATTGAGGTCATCGAGAAGCTGGAGGCGAAGGGACTGCTGCCGACTGAAACTCCGGCGATCGGTCTGGACGCTGCCGGCATCGCGGAACTGCTGGACGGCCTCGACGAGGCAGGGTTCGGCGAGGAACGCTGGATCAGTGTCGGCCAGGGCTGGAAGCTGCAATCGGCAGTCCTGACCCTTCCGCGCCGCCTGAAGGATCGCAAGCTGATCCATGGCTCGTCGGACTTCATGGCGTGGACGGTGGGAAACGCCAAAACAGAGCTCAAGGGGAGCAATTACATCGTGACCAAGCAAGCCGCCGGACGCGCGAAGATCGACGCCCTGATGGCGACCTTCAACGCCGCGATGCTGATGTTCGGCAACCCCGAGGCCGCGGGACCGTCGGTCTATGAGACCCGCGGACTGAGGTTCGCCTGATGGGCGTCCTGAGCTGGCTGGGATCACTGGGCGGTGGCGGGACGCCGACCGCGCCCGCGACGCCCAACGCCCGGGTACAGGCCTGTGCCGATGGTGGCCTGTTCCAGGGGATGAACGATCCCGACCTGGTGCAGATGCTGCGCGGCGGAGGCATGACGCAGAGCGGTGCGTTCATCTCGTCCGAGCAGGCCCTGAAGAACACCGCCGTGTTCCGCTGCGTTTCGCTCCTGTCCTACTCGATCGCAATGCTGCCCCTGCACCTGCATCGGCAGGGCGACGATCTGAAGAAGGCGAATGACCATCCCCTGTTCCGGGTTCTGCACCGCAAGCCGAACGACTGGCAGACTGCCTTCGAGTTTCGCCAGCTGATGCAGACCTGGGCACTGACGGAGGGCGATGCCTTCGCGGTCAAGGTGAAGCGTGGCGACCAGGTGATCGGCCTCCTGCCCGTCGATCCGAGGCGCATGAAGGTCGAACAGAAGGACGACTTCTCGGTCATCTACAAGTTCAGCCCCAAGTCCGGAGGCGAGCGCACGCTGCCTGCCGGTGACATTTTCCACCTGCGCGGCTTCACGACCGATGGCATTCGTGGCCGCTCGCTGGTCAAACAGGCCGCCGAGGCTATCGGCTTGGCCCTGCAGGCCGAGAAGGCTGCAGCGCGTCTCTTCCGGAACGGCATGATGGTCGGCGGTGCCATGGTCATGCCGCAGAACAAGAAGCTGTCCCAGGAGGCCTATGATCGCCTGTTGGCCAGCATGGAGGAGCGCGAAGGCTCCGAGAACGCCCACCGCTGGATCATCGCCGAAGAGGGGATGGAGCCCAAGCCGTTCACGCAGACCGCCCAAGGCAGCCAGCATCTGGAGATGCGAAGCCACCAGGTGGAAGAGGTGGCACGTACCTTCGGTGTCCCGCGTCCGCTGCTGATGGTCGACGACACGTCCTGGGGGTCCGGCATCGACGTCTTGGGCCAGATGTTCGTCCGCTACGGTCTCAACCCGTGGTTCGAGGCTTGGGAGCAGGCGATCTGGCGCTGCCTGCTGAGCGAGCGGGAACAGGACGAGTACTATGCGAAGTTCAATGCGGCCGCCCTCCTGCGCGGCAGCATGAAGGACCAGGCCGAGTTCTTCGCCAAGGGGCTCAGCGTCAACAATCAGCAGTCGTTCCTGCACCAGGACGAGGTCCGCGGCTGGCTGGACCTGCCGGCGCGTGGCGACCTGCCCGGCCCGATCACACGAAAGGATGGGAACAGTGACCCAACGCGCAGCACCTGAGATCAAGGCATCGCGCCCGGCGCAGGTTCAGGCCTATGAACCGTCGCCGCAGATGATGGACAAGTGGCAGTCGAACATCCAGGCCGCCGATGGCGACCGCGACAACGTCATCAGCATCCTGGACATGATCGGCGAGGATCACTGGACCGGCGACGGTGTGACAGCAAAGCGGATCGGAGCGGCGCTACGGTCGATCAAGGCCGACCGTGTCGTGGTCGACATCAACAGCCCGGGCGGCGACTTCTTCGAAGGTGTGGCCATCTACAACCTGCTACGGCAGGACTCGCGCCACATCACCGTGCGCATCCTTGGCCTCGCAGCGTCCGCCGCCTCGGTCATCGCCATGGCGGGGGACGAGGTCCAGATCGGACGGGCGGGCTTCCTGATGGTCCACAATGCCTGGGTCGTGGCGGTGGGCAATCGTCACGACATGCGTGCCGCTGCCGAGACCATGGAGCCATTCGACAGCGCGATGGCGGCGGTCTACGCCGCCAAGGCCGGGGTCGAGCGCGATAAGGCCGCGGAATGGATGGACGGCGAGACGTGGTTCAACGGCGAGGACGCCATTGCCGCGGGGCTCGCCGATACGATGCTGACAGCCGATGTCGAGGCGCGCGAGGGCGCGGGTACGAATGCCCTGCGCCGCGTGGACACGATCCTGGCCAAGCAGAATGTTTCCCGGTCGGAACGCCGCGCGCTTCTGGCCGAGATCACGGGGGGCACGTCTGGCGCTGCCGCCCACGTCACGCCGGGCGCTGACGCCGAGACGGCTGCATTGCTGCAGTCGATGATCAACACGCTCAAAAAGTGAGGAATCACATGACCAAGCATATCCCCACCGCGCTGCTGACGCGCGGGATCCTCGCTGTGCGCGCTGACGCGTCCGGCGACCCGAAGGTGATGATGGCGGCGCTGAACCAGGCATGGACCGAGTTCAAGTCGCAGAATGACGACACCATCAAGGCACTGAAGAAGGGCCAGGAGGATGTCGTCCGCGCCGATGCGCTATCGAAGATCGAGACCACGGTCGGCAACCTGCAGGCTGCACTCGATGCGCAGGCGACCCAGATGGCAGCCCTGAAGATGGGCGGGCCCGGCACCGATGGCAACCCGACCGATCCGGAATACAGCGGCGCCTTCAGTGCGCACTTCCGCAAGGGCGACGTCCAGGCAGCGCTGAACAAGGGCGCGGCCGAGGAAGGCGGCTATCTGGCACCGGTGGAATGGGATCGCACGATCACCGACCGACTGGTCGAGGTCTCGCCCATGCGCCAGATCGCCTCTGTCCAGACGATCTCGACCGCAGGGTTCCGCAAGCTGTTCAATCAGCGCGGGATGGGTTCTGGCTGGGTCGGCGAGACCGCACCGCGTCCCCAGACCAACACCCCCGAGTTCGCCCAGCTGACCTATGCCACGGGCGAGCTTTATGCCAACCCGGCGGCCACGCAGCAGATGCTGGACGACGCGGCGGTGAACCTGGAGGAATGGATCGCCAACGAGGTCGAGGCCGAGTTCGCTTACCAGGAAGGGCTGGCCTTCGTCGCCGGCAACGGCATCAACAAGCCGAACGGCGTCCTGACCTATGTCGAGGGCGCTGCCAACGCCGCCGCGCACCCCTTCGGCGCGATCAAGACCCAGACCACCGCCTCGGCCACCGCCATCAGCAGCGACGAGCTGATCGACATGGTCTACGACCTGCCGGGCGCCCTTTCGCAGAACGCCCGCTTCGTGCTGAACCGCACGTCGTTGGCGCGCGTCCGCAAGCTGAAGGACGGCGACGGCAACTACCTGTGGCAGCCGTCCTTCAGCGCCGGCCAGCCCCAGACCTTGCTGGCCTATCCGGTGACCGAGATGGCCGCGATGCCCAACGTCGCCGCCGGCGCGGTGCCGATCGCCTTTGGCGACTTCCGCCGTGGCTACCTGATCGTCGATCGCACCGGCGTCCGCGTCCTGCGCGATCCCTACACCAACAAGCCCTTCGTGCACTTCTACACCACGAAGCGCGTCGGTGGCGGCCTGCTGGACCCGCAGGCCCTGCGCGCGATGCGCATGGCAGCCGCCTAAGCCCCGCGTCCGGCCCTTCGGGGCCGGGCCTCCCCTCCCTGAAGCACAGGAGCCATGACCATGGCGAAGAAACCCGACCAGGCAGAGGCGGCGACCGCTGCCGATGTCAAAGAGCAGACCGTCGCCACCTCTGCCGATCAGGCACTGGCGACGGCTGCCGATACCGCCGTCCAGGTGGATGCCCCGGCCGATCCCGCTCCGGCGACCGAACTGGACAATCCCTCCGGGGCCATCATCGAGCCGGAGATCCTCGGTGCGGTCACCGTGGGCCACGAAAGCGTCGATGCCAATCCGCGCGCCGGCACGACCAGCGTGCAGAACGCCGTCGATTGGAACGACGCCAAGCGCGCCAAGCCGCAGGACGACGACTTCGCAGGACAAGGTCTCGACACCTCGGTCTACGGCAAGGGCACGTCGGCCTGATGCGCCTGACCCTGGTCACGCCCCCGGCGCCCTTCATCACGCTGGACGAGGCGCGCAGCCATTGCCGCGTCGAGGATGACCAGGAGGAGAATGCCGTTCTCGAACGTGCGATCGATGCCGCGATTTCCCACCTCGACGGGTATCGCGGCATTCTCCGCCGCTGCATCGTCAACCAGCAATGGCGGATGGACCTTGCCCGCCCCTGCCGGACCGTCCGGATGCCCTTTCCTGACGTCAGCGATGTGACGGTCACCTATCCGGGCTCCGTCCCCGAGGCGGTCCCGTTCGATCTTTGCCATGATGGGCTTGCCGTGAATTTTGGCCGGGCTCCGGGTCGAGCAGTGCAGATCCTGTTCACGGCGGGGTTCGGCGAAGTGTCGGCGGTTCCGGCGGCCATCAAGGTGGCGGCACTGATGCTCGTGGACTTCTTCTACAACCAGCGTGGTGGCCTCAGCGACGGGCCCGGCTTCCCGCCGGAGGTCGACGTGATGATCTCGCCGTTCAAGGTGTGGCGCGTATGAAGACGGGCCAGCTGAACCGGCGGATCACGCTCCTGGAGCCACAGCCCTTCAAGGACGCCGACGGCAAGGTCATCCAGGGCTGGACAAACCGGGGCACGGTTTGGGCGAACATCCAGCATCGCCCCGGCAGCGAGGCGTTCCAGCAAGCTCGGATGGAGGCAAGGGATCCTGCCACCATTGCCGTGCGGGCCACCGCACTGTCCCGCAGCCTGTCGTCTCTCTGGCGCGTTGAGACCGAGGACACGATCTACGAGGTCAAGGGCAACCCGCACAGGTCGCAGGACAACGCGTTCGTCATCTTTCAGGTCGAGGGCCAACGCAAATGAGGGCCGGTCGCCGTCTCCGCCAGCTGGTCATCGCCCGCATCGAGGATCAAGTCGCCGAGCTGGCAGGCAAGGTCTTCGACCAGGCGCTTGCCAGCACTGCGCATCCCTATGTGACATTGGGCCCGTCCTATTGGAACGACACCAGCGTGACCTGCGTCAAGGCGCGCACGATGACGCTGCAGATCGATCTCTGGCACAGCCAGGAGAGCAAGGGGGCCTGCGAGGATCTGACCGACGACATCGCCGCGGCGATTCAGGGTTGGTCCGACACTGATGCGCTGACCATGCATCCGGCCAATGTAACGCTGGTCCGCGTGATGGATGATCCCAGTGGCGATGTGCACGGGATCATCCAGATGGAGGTTCTGATCGAGCAGGACCCCGCCTGATGGCGCAGCTCAATCCCCGGATCGTCGCCAAGCTGAAACAGATCCCTGCGGCCGCTGTCGATGCCGCGCGGCTGGCGATGGAAGAGGGTGCAGAGGAAATCTGCGTCATGATGCGCAGCCTCGTCCCCGCCAAGAGCGGCGCTTTGCGCGCCAGCATCGGCTGGACCTGGGGCGACCTGCCGCCGGGCACGTTCATGATCGACGAGATCCGCTCCGGCCCGAACAAGGGCGACCAGTACGCCACCCTGCGCATCCGGATCTACGCCGGCAGCAAGGAAGCCTTCTACGCCCGGTTCGTCGAGTTCGGCACCCAGCCCCATTCGCTTGCGCGCAACGCGTCGGTGAAACGCGGCAAGCGGCAGGACAAGGGCGCGGGCCATCCCGGCACCGTCGCTCAACCGTTTTTCTACCCGACCTGGAAAGCCAAGCGGGCCGAATTCCGCACCAGGATCCGCAACAAAGTCCGCGCAGCAATCAAGGAGGCATGGCGCAATGGTTAAGGCCGTTTTCCACAAGCGTTTCGACGCGACCGACCCGAAGAAGGGCACCTCGATCCGGGTCCAGGCCTCGCCTGATCCGCAGGAGTTCCCGGCATGGGTGATCGACAAGGCCGAGGCGTCCGGCGCCGCGATCCGCGACACCCCCAAACCCGCGGCAAAAGCCGCCCAATCCGAGGACAAGTGATATGGCTACCCCCCGCCTCCACAAGCGCGGCGACATCGTCGTGATGGTCGCGCTGGACCCGACGGCATTGCCGGCGAGCCCGACCTATTACACCAACTTCTGCGGCGCGACCGGCATCAGCCTGAACATTGAGAACGCCATCAGCGAGACGAATGTCGGCGACTGCGAGGACTGGACCCTGCCTATCCAGACGGTCCTGGACTACGGCGCACAGACGGTCGGCATGACCATCAACGCCCAGCTGGCACGTTCCAACCGCGACAAGCTGCTGCGGTGGGCCAAGGACCAGCTGATCCTGCCAGTCCGGACCTTCATCGTCGACGCGGCTGTCGGCGAGGTCGAATACATCGACGGCATGGGCATGCTGCCCACCCTCGGCATCGAGAACATCGGCAGTACCGAGCAGAATGCCGTCGTCACCACCACGCTGAACCTGCGCTTCCAGGAAGGCGTGGAGTTCACGAACGCTGCCTGATGCAGGCGGCGACGATACGCTGGCCGGGCGGGGAGCATGCTTTCCGCCTCGGTATCGCCGAGCTGGAGGTGATCCAGCAGAAGACGGAATGCGGCCCCGAGTATCTGCTGCACAAGCTGAACACCGGGCAGTGGTTTGCGGTCGAGCTGATCGAGGTCCTGCGCAACGGCCTGGTCGGGGGCGGAACGCCGCACATCGAGGCACTGAAGCTGGTGCGCAATGCCTTCGATCTCCACGACCTGATCAGCTTCAAGGTTCCTGCCCAGGAGGTTCTGTCGGTCTGTCTCTACGGCCCCGCGGATGATCCCGTGGGGGAGGATCGACCGGTGATGCCGACACCGGAGAACGAACAAACGGCCGCTGGAAGTTCAGCACCTACTACGGACTAGGGGCGGTCATGGGATTCTCGCCGGCGCAGGTCGGCGAGATGACCCCTTGGCAGTTCATGGCCTGCCTCGACGGCTATGGCCGCTCTCAAGGGTGGAACACGGCCCCGGAGGGCAAACGCATGAGCATCGATCGGATGCGTGAACTCGGAATTGAGGGGGTATAATGGCTGAGGAACCGGATCTTGTCGTCTCCGCGGGGTTCTCTGACGCGCAGCTTGTCAAAGACGCCAACAAGGTCGTTGCCGCGTTCAAGAAGCGCGGCGAGGAGGCACAGAAGGCATTCCAGGACGCGCAAGGCAAGGTCAGCAACTCTCAAGCCGCCAGGGCGCACGCGCGGGAGCTGGACCGGTTGTCCAAGGCCTATGATCCTGCCTATCGCGCAGCGAGCCGGTACGAGGCCGAAGTCAAGAAGCTGGACCGGGCGTTGGACGTGGGTGCAGTGACCCAGACCCAATACACCGCTCGTGTGGCCTCGGCAGCCCGCGAGATGAAGCAGGCCACCGAGGTCGTCGAACAGACGGCGCAGGGGTCGCGCCGCTATGGCGGGGCCATGCAGCAGGTCGGATACCAGGTCGGGGACTTTGCCGTGCAGGTCGGTGCCGGCACCTCGGCCGTCCAGGCCCTCGGCCAGCAGCTTCCGCAGCTGCTCGGCGGGTTCGGCGCGATGGGCGCCCTTGCCGGGGCTGGCGCGGCGATCCTGATCCCCCTCGGCGCGGCCGTCTATCGTGTGGCCACCGACAGCGAGACCCTGGAGGAGCGGACCGCTGCCCTGACCAAGTCGACGGACGCTTACGTGGACGCGGCGGAAGCGGCCATGACGCCCATCGAGGAGCTGCGGAACCAGTACGGCGATCTCGCGGACGAGGTGGCCCGCGCGAACTCCGCGATGGCCATGCTGAGCGCGATCCGCGCGCGCACAGATGTTATGGGTGCCGCCCGCGGCCTGAGCGCGCCTCTTGGCGTGAACCTGAACCCGGACCCTCTTCCCGTCCGCGGTGACGGTACCGTCGATCCCAACCGCGAATACATGCGCCGCAAGGAAATGGAGCGGGACCTTCAGCGGGTCAAGGATCTGACTGGCGCCAGCGCGGAGCAGTTCGAAAACCTGCGGATGGCCATCAATCGCGTGGACAGCTCCAATTCCGTGGAGGCGGTCGCGCGCGATGCGGAGAACCTGCTGGCTACCATCTCCGAGCTGGCCACAAACGATGGAGCCGATCTCGACTTCCTGGGGAACTGGGGCAGCCAGGTCTACGCCGTCATGCAGCAGGCGCAGCGCCAAGTGGAAGCCGGTGCCGATGCGATGGTCCGGGAACAGCGCCGGATCGTCAGCGAGTACCAGACCGACACCGACAAGCTGAAAAAGCTGACGGACGATCGCACCTCGGCGCAGCGTATCATGGATGCCGCCATCAAGAGCGGCAACGAGGAAACGGCCCGGCTGACGCAGGAGCGTCTGGATCTGATCGATGCCGAGATCTCAAAGGTGCAGGCACTCGACCGCGCGAATGACGAGGCGTTCGTCGCCATGCAGAAACGCATCCAGCAGGGCGCATGGGGTGTCATCAGCGGCGCGGTCGAGTCGGCCACAGGTAACAGCCTGGAGCAGTGGGGCAAGGATCTGGAAGCTTCCCAGAAGGGCATCCTCGAACTGATCAAGAGCCGGGAGAGCGGTGGTAACTACAACGCCACCCTCGACAATGGCCGCTACACCGGCGGTCAGCGCGATCTGGTGAACATGACCCTGAACGAGGTGCTGGAGATGCAGCGCCAGATGCTCGCCCATCCGGACAACGCGCATAACAGCTCGGCTGTCGGTGCCTACCAGATCGTCAGCACCACGATGCGCGGGTTGATCAAGGAACTGGGCCTGAGCGGAAACGAGCTCTATTCCCGCGAGATGCAGGACCGCATGGCACAGCAGCTGCTACGCCAGCGTATGCCCCAGGGGATCGAGGGTCTGCGGAACGAATGGGAGGGCCTGCGCGGCGTGTCTCCTGCCGTCATTCAGCAGGCCCTTGGTCAGCAGTCCATCGAACGGATGGACCCCGAACTGCAGCGCGAAGCTGATGAGCGTCTGAAGGAACAGGTCCGCGATCGGGAGCGCCTGGCAAAGCAGGCCAAGGATTACAGCGACCAGCTGTCGGCCAGCCTGATCACCCAACAGCAGACCAACGACCTTTCCAGGCAGCAGGCCGAGCAAGTGGCCGCCATCAAGGCGCTGCGCCTCGATCCTGAGGCCGAGGCCCGCGCGATCGCGCAGGTCACGGCAGAGATCGAACGCCAGCGCACCGTGATGGCCCTGCAAGCCGATGCCAAGCGGCGCAACGTTGATCTGGACGCGCAGTTGGCAGATGGCACGATGACCTATCGCCAAGCGATAGAGGCCCTTGGCCAAGCCAAGGCCGCAGATATCCTTGCCACCAATGATCGCGCGCAGGCCGAGGGTCGTGCTGCAGATGCGATGCAGTTCATGGCTGAACAACAGCAGTCGGTCGAACAAGGATTGATTCGGTCCATCATCGCTGGAGAGAGCTTTACGCAGGTTCTGGCCAATGTTGCCCTAGCATTCGCGCAGGCGGCCCTTCAGGCCGCGCTGTTCAACTCAGGTCCCATGGCCGGCGGTGGCGCAGGCCTAGGGATCCTGGGCGGTATCACCAACAGCATTTTTGGCCGTGGCGATGCCCTAAGCGCCGGGTTGAAAGTGGCGGGCCTTAATCCGGTCAGGTCCTTCGATGGCGGCGGCTACACCTGGGGCGGCCCCCGCTCTGGCGGCCTGGATGGTAAGGGTGGTCAGCTGCACATGCTACACCCGAACGAGCGCGTCCTCGATCTGACGCGCGGTCAGACACATGGCGGCGGCAGCCGGTCGGTCGCCCTGACCTTCGACATGCGCGGAACGACAGGGGACCGTGAAATCGATGCGAAGATCCAGCGCGCGGGCGAAGCGATGCTGGAACGTGTCCCCTCCGTCATGGCCGAACACCAGAAGCGAGATCAGTAATGCAGGCCACCTTTCCCCATCTCGCCCTCTGGCAGGATGTCCAATTCTACATTGCCGGGCAGTCCCTAGAACCGGAGGAAAGCGTCACCGGTAATGAGACCATCGTCCCGACGATGCGGGGCAAATGGATGGCATCTGCCAAGTTCGTGCTACGAGGCGAGGCGGCAACCCTCCAGTGGCAGGCCTTCCTTGCCCAGATGCAGGGCCGGATCGGCACCACGTTGGTGCCCTGCCGGTCCCGGTATCGGCCCAAGGACAGGAACGGCTTGCCCCTTCCCTTTTGCAGCATCGGCGGCATAGCAGGGTCCCAGACATTCGAGCACTTTGGGTTTCAGAATACCCCCGTGAATCGCATCGTGCTGGCCTCGGCCGCGGCGCTTCGGGCGACGGAACTTGACCTGACATTGAACGACACGACAGGTCTGCGGCCGGGGCAGTTCTTCTCGATCGGGGAGCGGCTGCACCGCGTTCAGCTGCACTGGCGGCCTAGTAGCACCACCAACCGGGTTATGATCGAACCGCCCCTTCGGGCGGCTGCTCCAGCAGGATCGCGACTGGAGATCGAGCGGCCAGTCTGCAAAATGAGGATGGTCAGTGAGACCGAGGGCCTCTTCGACCAGGCTATGGCCGTCACGCCGAGCACCCCCGTGAACTTCATGGAGGCCCTCTGATGCCCGCACGCGACGATCTGATTGCAATCCCCAACGAGGTGCTGCGTGATGGCCGGATCGGTCAGTCGGTGTTGGTGTTCATGGACTTCCGGGACGGCCCCAAGCGTTGGTGGACGGGCTTCGGGGATCTCGATGTCGGCGGACACCGCTGGCAGGGTGTGGGTGACCTGGTCAGCATCGGCAAGATCAGCACCGCATACCAGGTCTCGGCCAAGCAGGTGACCTTCAAGGTGGCGGCCACGCCGGAAATGTTCGCGCTGGCGCTGAACGCCAAGGCCCGCGTCCGCGACCGGGCTGTGACGGTCTACCTGCAGCTCTTCTCGAACATCCGGCAGGCGGCTTTCACGGCCGGGGGTGGCGAGCTGCTGGCAGGGGATCCGGTGGGTTCACCCATTTCGCTCTTTAACGGTACCATGCAGCGCATGCCCTGGTCCGGCGAGGGGTCGACAAAGAGAGAGATCAGCGTCGAGGCCGAGGGTCTGTTTTTCCGCCGCAACGCCCCGCCGCGCGGGCGCTGGACCGACCCTGATCAGCAGGCGCTCTTTGCCGGCGATCGCGGGCTGGAACGCCTGCCGCTCTATGCGAACGGCTACGAGGTTGGCTGGAGAATTAGCGGATGATCCGACTGGCCGGCGCAAACGACATCCTGCCCATCGTGGACATGATCGAGGATCTGCGCGCCGCCGTGGGCGGCCCTGTGCCGGTGGATCGGTCCTGGACGGCGGGCATCCTCGCCAAGCTGATCACCAGCCCTGACGCGGCTGTCTGGGTGTCGGGCGGTGGGTTCATCGCCGGATCGCTGCAGCCCACGGTCATCAGCCCTGCGCTGATCGCCATGGAGCATGGCTGGTGGGCCAGAGACGGTAGTGGCCTGCGTCTGCTGCGCGCCTTCGAGGCATGGGCACAGGAACGCGGCGCGCTGCTGACACAGCTATCGACGGGCCCCACGGGGCTGGATCTAACACGGCTCGGCTACCGGCTGGCCGAACGCGCATGGGTAAAGTGAATGGCCATCTTCTCATATCTGGCCACCACGGCCTTCTGGGCCTCCGCTACGACGGCACTCGGCACGACCGCAGCCAGTGCCATCATCGCCGCCGGCCAGGCGGTCACCTGGTCGCTGGCCTCGATGGCTCTGAATCGCCCGCAGGCGTCCCGCCAGGAGATGCTGGCGACGCTGAACCAGACTGAGAGCGCCCGCCGCCGCGCCTATGGTCGCAACCTGATGGGCGGCATCCGCGCGCTCTTCGAAGCTCGTGACGGACGTCTCTACCAGGTCGTAGTGATCCATCACGGTCGTGTCGACGGGCTGCTCCGCTTCTGGATCGACGGCGAGCCGGTTGGATGGAACGCGGACACCGGCGAGGTCCAGCGCTACAAGTACCTGTTCTTCCGTGACGGGTCCGGACAAGGCGGCGACTATGAGCCGCCTCGGCAGGCCTTCCCTGAAATCTGGACTGCCGACCACCGTCTCCAAGGGCAAGCAACGTTCTGCTCTGTCTGGGGCGATCCCTCGGACGAGGACTTCCAGAAGGTCTTCCCGAAGGGCGACCAGACGCAGGTGCAGGCCGAGATCCGCGGCGTCCGCGTGCGCAACCTCGCCGGCGATCTGGTCTACACAGAGAATGCCGGACTGTGCATCCGAGATCAGATGACCCATCCCACGGGTTGGGGCATCCCCCTCGCGCGCCTGGACGCAGCCTCCTGGGCATCCTTCGCTGCGCTGTGTGGAGAGGCTGTGCCGCTGCTCTCCGGTGGCACAGAGCCTCGCTATCGCCTGTGCGGGTTTTACACCCTCGAGGATCCCCTGAAGGATGTGACTACTCGGATGCTGGCCACCTGCGACGGGCAGATCTACGAGACAGCCGATGGCACGGTCGGCATTCTCGGCGGGGCATGGTCGGAGCCGGATGTCACCATCACCGACCGCGATATTCTGTCCATCCAGATGTCGGACGGCTTCGATCCGTTTACCGATTACAACGTGCTGCAGGGCAGCTTCGTCAGCCCGGCGCATGGTTACCAGCCGACGCAGGTGGCCGAGCTGGTCGATGAAGAAGCGCTGGCCACGCAGCCGCGCCGCACCGACATGCTGGACGTGGACATGTGCCCCTCCGGCACCCAGCTGCAGCGCCTGATGCAGATCAAGCGGGCCAAGGACCGCCGGGAATATGTTGGAACGCTGCGCACCAATCTGGTGGGCCTGAAGGCGCGCTTTCCCAAAGGTGACGGCATCCATACCATCCGGGTGGTTTCCAACGAATTCGGCCTCGATGGCGTTTTCGAGGTCACCAGCCACAGCTTCGACATTGAGCGCGCCACCTGCGAGATCGGCATCGGCAGCATCCTGAATCCGTACCCGTGGCATGCGCCGTCCGATGAGCGGCCGATGCCCCCGACGCTGGCGCAGATCGGAACGGTGGACGAGGTCGACCCGGTCCCGACAGGTGCTGTCCTGGTCCAGGAGCGCGTGACGATCTCGGGTGACGTGCAGGGTGTGAAGCTATCGCTGTCCGTTGATGATCCGGAGCGCGAAGGCCTGCAGCTGCGCGCGCAGATCGCGCAGGGCGACTTTGCCCCTGTCGGCCCCTGGACCGGAACGCAGCCGCAGTGGGACGAGATGACAGCGGCCCAGTTACGCGCACAGAGCGATGTCTTAGGGGATGGCCAGCAGTACACGGTTCGCTACCGCTGGCGGGGTTATGGCGATTGGCTAAAGTTCGGTCCGGTCACGGTACTGGCGAACCCGGTGACGCCGCCGACGCCCTCCAGTCTTGGCGTCGTGGCGACGGGGGACACCGCGTATATCGACTGGATCAACGCGCCCTCCGGTTACTTCCGCACTCAGGTGCTGATGGGTGCCACGACCAACTTCGCCGAAGCAACCATCATCGCCACAGTCGCAGGCAGCGCTGGCCGCCCGGACAACTACACTCACGACATGACCGGGATCACCGGCACCCGCCGCTTCTGGGTCCGCACCCTGAACCGTTCCGGCGTCCCTTCGGAACCCATCGGGCCGATCTCGGCCACCTTCTGACACTACCCCACAATTCGCCACGACCGCCCGCCTCGCGCGGGCTTTTTGCATTCGAGGTCAAGCATGCCTGTATTGGACACCATCAACCGCGCGTTCAGGGATTTCGTCCGCTTTACCGGCGACGGAAAGCCGAACGCGCCGGTTGGAGCGCCACTGCCGATCGGCGATCCTCTGTCGGGCGTCCACAATCCTGGCAAACAGGATTGGCGGGAGGCCCTAATCGAGCTGGCGCAGACGCAGGGCGATCCTGACGCCTTGCAGGATATCCTGACCGAGCTATCTGGAAAGGCTGAAGCCACGGCACTGGATGCGTTCAAACCAGTGCTTTCCAGCCTCAGCATGGGTGACATGTTCGGCCAGCACGTTGCAGTCGGACAAGCCCTCAACGGCGCCAGCCTCGTCGCAGGAACGGGAACAGCCGTGATGGGGATCCGTATCCCTGCGGGTCAGACCGGGGCACAGACCTATCTATCGCTTGTAATGAATATGGAAACCATGCGCGGGCAGACCATATTCTTCCGTACCCGCTTCAAAGCCTCTGCTGGGTTTTTGGCTTCCGTGACGCTCGGCCCCGTACGCGCTCAATATTCAACGGGGTCGGGATACACACCTCTCGAAGTGTCGGCTCCGGCTGCCGTACAGCGTGGTGACATGCTGGAAATCTCCGGCACTGCAACTATTCCAGGTAATGCGACCCAAGCCGGGTTGACCCTACAGGTTGCGTCCGCGAATGCTGTCATGTCCAGCGTACAAGAGGCAGTAGTGTCGTCGATCGAATACACGATCCTGTCGGACCGAGGTGACGAGGCATCCGTCCAAAGCCGTTTCCAGTTCGTCAATACTGGTCTGCTGCCTTATGCAGAACATCCCACAGTTGGATCGGCACAAGCTTTGAATGGGGCGATCCGGGTCAATGACGAACGTGGCGCCGGTATCGGGATCAATACGCCTGTTGGCCAAACGGGCACTAGTTCGTATGTCATTAGGCTTTTCTCGGCGGCTGGTCTTCAGGCGGGTGATCGGCTGCGCGTTACTGCAAAATACGATGTTTCGGCAGAATTTATGTCGCGGCAGCCTCTTGGGCCGGTAGTTTTCAATGTCCGAACAACGCCGAACGGGCCTGGGATCAATCGAACGGCCGCGCGTCGCATGGTGCAGGACGGTACGGTCCTGACAGTGGTCTCCGATTATGTTGTGCAGGGCGACGAGTATATGCTTGGTCCCTGCATTCAGCTTGCTGCCGGCGGCGATACGAGCGTGGCCAGAAACTTTATCGCCAAGTCACTTGAAGCTATGGTTTCGCGGTTCGGAGAGAGCGACACCACAGCAACTATGCAGCACGCGATGGCCAGGAACCGCAGCGACATTGTCGCAGCAGTTACCAGACCTCCGGTTGCGACCGACTTGAACGTAGGAGATGGTGGGCTGACTTTTGCGGCAGCGATTGTCGCAAGCGCAGGGGCTTCACCAGTCACGCGGGTAAGGTGGCGGGTTTTGCCCGGTGAGTACACGAGCGAGTTCAACTGGACACTTCCAAAGCACGTTGAAATGGGCGCCTCTGGTTCTGTTCGGCCTCGCATTCACTATGAGTTGCCCGATGGATCGGCGCTAAATCCTGCTAGCTACCAACCGTTCTTTGTCACTGATACGGCAAGTCTGCGCGGGCTGGATGTCAGCGTCCGAAATGGACGCTATGCGGTTCACATCGAAGCGAATGGGGCTAATCCTGACGCGGTTATTGAGATTTCAGATTGCCGTCTGGAGCATCTTGGGAACGTGATAGGGAGCTGGGCCTCGCAGGATGCACTTGGCATGGGAACATCAAGCGGGTGGCATGTAACGAGCAAGGACAGCGTCTACATTGCGCCAGTCATGACGTTTGCTTGGCATAACAACGTTGACTTCGCAAAACCCTGCGTTGTCAGGAATGAGCGCGATACCTTTGTTGCATTAACTCAGTCGACCGGTAGCGGGGTCAACGGAACGGCGCTGCGCATTCTACCTTTGGGCTCTGGTCAGCGCGATCAGCACATCATCGAAGATTGCGTAATCGTCGGCGACATTTCCTACGCAGTAACCGGGTGGTTTCCCTCTGAACTAAGCAAGCAGCTTGCTGATCATTCCGAGATAAAGGTCTCTGGGAAGGGAAACAGCCCTGCGGTGTTCCGCATTACCGACTTTGGTCGTGCGCTTAAAATTGCGGCGCCAGATGGTTCGTTGGCACCCGTGAGCGTAAGTGGGCCTGCTGTTGCAATCTTGATGGGCCAAGTGCGCTCCTATCCCGGTGCAACTAATCTAGCGAGCTATGTTCACGGTTCAGCTGATGTTTCGGAACAGCTGGTTGGACCCGCTGCCAACTTGGCCATCACCAGCTTGGGAAGGCGATTGGGAAATCGCTCCAGCACGCCAGTCAGCCTAAGCGTGACTGTTGGCGCTGAAACGCGAACGGTGACGTTCAACGCAAACCATACCGCCGTCAGCAATGCTGATCTTCTTGCTCAGATCAATACTGCCTTGGGCGGCATTGCCGTGGCATCGCTTTATGCAGTCGGAGAGCGTTACCGTCCCCGCTTCACAGATGAGGAGCTGTCCCTTACCAACGGACAAACTTATGGCATCCCGATGGGATCGCTTCTGGCATGGGATACGAACCGGACGCATGTAAGGCTGATGACATCGTCGGACGATCCCTCGATATTCGCGGGCGTTGCGTGGGAAGATATCTATCCCTCGAAAGTCGGTCGCGTTAAGGCCCGTGGATACCTCCCTATCTCAGATATCCGTCGCGCAGACACTGCTGCCATCACTTTCGGTTCAAGCCTTTCCGTTTCCCCTACCAGCCCGGGACAAGCTGTCGCGGGTGGATCGCAAGCGTTGTTGACGGCCATCAGGCCTACCGCGGTTGCGCTGCGCGGCACCCCGTAGTCACCCTTCCCACTTAATCAGCCCGCCTTAACCGGCGGGCTTTTTCATGCCCGACCGACGGGCGCTCACTGAACCGGCCGCCGCCGGCACGGAAAGGATATCTGATGGCGAAGATCGAAGGTGGCATCACCTGGGGCAACGTCTGGTCGATCGGCGCGACCATCGTCGCTGTGGCGGTGTCCTATGCCACCCTGCAGGCGGGGCTGCTCGAAGGGCAGCGCGAAATGAAACGCATCGAGCTGCAGGGCGGCCAAGCCACCCAGGAACTACGGCTGACCCATGAGAAACAGCTGACCGACATCCGGGCCGATCTGGTCACGCACCGGCGGTCGATCCAGCAGCTGGAAATCTCTGATGCACGGAACAGCGAGCGATACGAAGCGCTGGCCAGATCGATGGATGAGCTGAAGGCGGCGCAGCGCGAGACAAACGACCTGCTGCGGCAGATCACCAGTCAGCGTGATGCTGGCGATGACTGATCGTCGACCTCGATATGACCTGACCCATCCCCGCCCTGACCGGCGGGCTTTTTTATAGGCCCCCCATGACACCCAGCTTCAAGCCAGGCGCTTTCTCCACTACATCGGCGTGACGCCTGCCGGCCAGTTCTTCACCATCAATCCCCAAATCCGCTACCGCCTCCTCTGAGGGAGACCTCCTCGCGGCGGCGCGAAAAATCACACCCAATCCCCCATTTCTGTGCATTGGAGATACCACCATGCCAACCGCAAAAATCGCGGCCCGCCTCGGCATCATCGCTGGCGAAAGCTCCCGACCGTTCATCAACGCCTTCAAGCAGGCATGGCCCTGGCAGGCGGACCGTGGCGGCGCGCAATGGGACGCGCTGGTCGCCGCAGGGCACATGACGCCCGGAGGCCAGCTCATCTCGATCGCGCCCGGGTCTGGCGGGTTCCGCACCCGCCTGTTCCACAACATGCCGGCGGCGGCAGGCGGGACGGGCCGATGGCGCCTGCGGTGGGACGGGACGGCCACTTGGGACCTGAATGGGGCCCGCAACATCACCCGCGTGTCGCCGAACGAGATCCAGTTCGACTTCACGGCGAACGGCGCATCCTGGGTCGACCCGATCGTTCGCTCGATCGACCCCGCAGGCGGACCGATCGAGAACATCGCACTGGTTCATCAGGATGACTGGGCCGATGCCGACCGGGGCCGGATCTTCCGCCGCCAGTATCTAACCGAGGTCGCCCCCTATACTGCCCTGCGGTTCGACGAATGGATCGGCATCCTGACCAGCGAGAACCAAGGCGGGCTGCGCATCACCTCGTGGGAAAGCCGCGCCCTGCCCACCGACGAGATCTTCTACCGCTTCGTGCCCTACGAGTGGATGGCCGCATTGTGCCGGGAGGTCGATGCCGCGATGTGGCTGTGCCTGCCTACCGCAGCCACCGACGATCACATGCGCCAGTGCGCAGCCCTGATACGCGATTTGATGCCCGCGCCCCGGCAGGTCTATGTCGAGTACAGCACCAAGACTTGGGACTTTTCGGGCACGCCGCAGGCGCACTATTGCGCAGCTCGCGGGCGTGAGGCTTTCGGCACCAGCACCGGTTCCGAGTTCCGGAACTGGTACGGGATGCGGTCGGTCCAGATGGCGCAGATCTGGCGCCGGATCTGGGGCGGCGACGAACGCCTGCACACCGTGGTCCAGCACCAGGCCGATTGGATCGGGGGCGAGGCCGATATTCTGCTGGCACCGCTATGGCGTGACCGCAGTGGGACGCGTGGCCTGCCAGTCTACGTTGCGCCGCATTCCGTCATGGACATGTTGACCGTGCATGCGCAGATCGACGGCGGCATGGCTTACGGTGGCCGGGCTTCGCAGTTGGAAGGCTGGCGCACGTCCCTTTCCCAAGATGCAGCATTTGATCGGATCCGCGACCAGCTCTTGACGGGCAACCAATGGGGCGCGGACCGCACGGTTCGCAGCCTGGTCCCCAAGTGGCGGCACTACCGCACCGAGGCAGCCAAGTACGGCATGGAACTGGGTGTCTACGAGGTGGGGAACCACATGAACGGCGTGGGCGGTAGCACGGCCCTGCGCGCGTTCATCCACGCGTTCTCTGTCAGCCGCCAGATGGGCGAGGTTTACGCAGAAACGTTTGCCGCCCTTGATGCCGCAGGCTTCGACGGGCCGCTGGCTATGTCGGTCGAATGCCGGATGCCCGATCAGAACATCATGCACGGCCTACAGCGCTGGCTGGGCGACCGGAACCCAGCATGGGCCGCTGTGCATGCCCTGATCGAGGATGCGCCCGTCGTCGCGCCTCCTGTCGTGCAGCCGCCTGTTGTCGTGCCGCCCGTGCCGATCCCCCCGGTCGTGGAGCCGCCCGTCGTGGTGGTGCCCGATCCGGAGCCTGAGCCCGAACTAGAACCTGAACCCCAGCCCGAACCGGAGCAGCCCAACATGGCCGACCGCGCCAAACTGACCGAACTACTTTCCTTCCTCCGATCTAGTGTTGCTGCGACGCAGGCCGTTGTGGTCGACCTGCAGGCCTACCTCGCCGCCCCGGTGATCACGCCAACGCCCACACCCGCCCCGACGCCAAATCCGGCCCCTACGCCCGCGCCGAATCCCACGCCCACCCCGGCGCCTGTCGGCAACCCGCTGCGTCCCGCGGGCTACCGCGCCGTGCAGGATTTCGGCATCGACCGGAACGCCTCGTATAATTGGGGCAACGCGAACCTGCACATCTTCCTGCCGAATTGGGCTGGCGGCGACCGCCAGAACGGCGTCGGCGGGAGCTGGGGCACACCGTCTCGTGTGGCCTATGGTTCTGACAAGGAAGTCACGCTGACGGCGGGCATGGTCGGCAGCCAGTGGCGCAACGGCGCCATTCAGCTGAACCGCCCGATGGCCTCGCTTGGCAAGTTCGGGGCTGTCGTTGTCTGCCACACCGCGCGGGCAGTGAACGCGGTCTTCACGCACGACAAGAGCGGGAAGGAGCTGGACTTCGAGCTGGTGAAGCGCGGCGACAAGATCGGATGGGCACCAGGCGTCCATATGCCCCGCGTGGGAGGTGGTCGGGCCTCTGGTGATCGTCGCACCATGGCCTTGGGCGAGTTCAAGCTGGGCGTCCCGCAGCGCCTGGAGTTCGAACTGTTCACCGACCGCTGCGAGTTCTCGATCGATGGCGTCGTCTTCGAGACGATCCGCCCGGCCGATATGGGCCCCGGCTTCATCTGGGATACGACGACCACGATGGCGCTGTTGGCCACCATCGAACGTCACGCGGGATGGGCTGGGTGGGCTTCTGCCGACTATGCCCAAGAGAGCCGGATGACGGTCCATGCCTTCACCATTCCGGCGATGCCGTAAGCGCCACGGCGCATCTATCCATCCAACCGAGCCCCGCCATCGTGCGGGGCTTTTTCATGTCCATGCCCACAAGGAGGCAGTCATGCCACACTTCCCCATCAAGCTCATCGTGCTGCACTACAGCGCGACTTATCCCGACCAGGATTACGGCGTGGCTGACATCCGCAAGATGCACCTCGCCCGCGGGTTCAACGACGTCGGCTATCACTACGTTCTCCGGCGTAGCGGGGCTGTCGAGAAGGGCCGCCCGGACACGGTCGTCGGCGCGCATGTCTCAGGCAACAACACGGGGAGCCTGGGCATCTGCTGCATCGGCGGCATCGAGCGCGCCACCGGCCCCAATGTCGGCGTCGACAACCGGACCGAGGCGCAGAAGGCTGCGACGGTGAAGCTGGTCCGCGAGCTGCTAGCCAAGCATCCCGGTGCCCAGGTCATCGGCCACCGTGATCTAGCTGCCACCCAGTGCCCCGGCTTCGACGTGCGCAGCTGGTGGGCCGCGGCCAACGCCCGGCCGCCTGTCATCGACAGCGTCCCGCCTAAACCTCTGCCCTCGCCGGCTTCCCCTGCCGCCACCGGCCCCGCCAAAGGCGCGATCTACATCCTCGCCGCGCTGGCTGCTGCCGCGCTGGCCTATTTTGGAGTGAAATGACCATGAACCCGCTGATGATCTTCAAGACCCTCCGCGACCTGTCTGCGCTGATCGAGCAGGCGAACCGCCTGGCAGGACCGGACAATCGTTGGTCGCTGGCTTTCACCAACCGCTCGTTCATCGTCGCCTGTGTGGCCTTCGTGGCTGCGGCCGCGCTCATGATCGGCCTGCCGTTCCCGATGCCGATCGATGTGACGGCGGAGACGGTCTATGCCGTCATCACCGTGGCAGGCCTAGTCTGGGCCGGCGTCGAGCGCATGCTTGGCAAGACCCGAGCTGTCTGGAACAAGAAGCAAGCCGTCGAGGCCCTGACGGAGGCCGATGCTCTGACCGCAGCGCTGAACAAGGTGCCGGGGGTAGCCGCGCATCCGCCGCGCTGAACCAGAAAGTCTTGCGTGAAGTTCTTCTTTCGTTCTAATCGACCGGAAGGAGACAACCATGCTTCGCCACCGAATCCACGAGCCGATCTTTCCTGAGAACCGAGCCCTCTACATCATCTGGTGCGAGGAGTGGCAGGGTGATCGATACTCTCTGGCGGCCGGGCACCTAAGCGCCATGCTCGCGGCGTGGGATGCGATGGCCGACTATTCGCCGCGCGATCGGCTCCTTCTCCAGTTCGGCAGCCGAGTTCTTCGCATGCGAGAACCGGAATGACCGCGCACTGGACTCGCAAGATCACCTTCGAAGCTAATGCTAACGATTGGGTCGTTCTCCGGGATGGCCTGGTGGTCGGCCGTGTCATGCTGGACGACCAGCAGAGTAGTCGCATCGGTCGTGATCAATGGGCATGGTCTGTCATCACCATGCCGTCGAAGAACGGCTATTCGGATTCGATGCCTGACGCGCTCGAGGAAGTCCGGTCGCGGGCGTCCGACAAGTGGGGGCACAAGCCCCATGGTTGGCCGGATGATCGCTAAGGTGTCCCACGGCCTGTTCTGGCATGGGACACCTGCACTGATTTGTAAGGGAAATATTTCGCTGCTGGTAGGCCCGGCAGGACT